>CALHBL010000398.1 GCA_937930825.1 uncultured Bacteriovoracaceae bacterium | reverse complement strand
CAAGAGGAACTAAGACAGAGGGGCCCCCAAGAAATGAATGGTTCAAGAAGTGAAGTTAGCGGTATAGAGCTGCCAGAAACTAATGTAAGTCTTGGAGAAGTATATCAGATTGATTAAATACCTCATAACTCTTGTTCTTGTAGGACTCCCTTCATGTTCTCCCTACGTGAAATTTCTTGAAGGTGACTATTTAAAAACTTTGAAACTAAAGAAAACAACGCCCGCACAAAATTATTGTGAGGAAAACCCGCAATTAAATATAATCCATGACTCTCAATTTACTCAAAAAGAATTTTCGGCCATTCTTAAAAAAATAAAAGATAGTGATCGGTATAGTATCGCCGAATTAGGTCTCCTCTTCTATTTCTATCAAATGACCATCAGACCAGATGCCACAGATGAGTATTCTCGAATACAAGTGATTATTAGAGAGAAGCAGAAACTCTTTTATAGAGACTTTCTTTCAAGAGATGGCCCTAATCTCATCAATACTATTGAAACTTTAAAGAGTGAGGGATTAATTAAGAAGTCTATCCGCCAGCTATTAAAGAAGAAGCAGGCCTACTTCCCTAAGAAGTTTATCGTACAAAAGAAATTAAGTGACTATCTTAGCAAAAGAAATAGTAACTCTGAATTTAATCAAAAACTTAAAGATACTTTCTTCAGAGTTGGCAAACCACTCCAAAAAGGAGAATCCTTCCAATCAACGAAGGTATTAAAGGCCGTCACAGGAGGAAGGGTCATAGCGGCACCTCCTCTCTTTCCCATAAGAAATGATAAGAATAGTGATGCCCAAATAGAATGCAGTTTTGACTCTAAACTCTATCAAAATGGTATTTTCTTGCTCAATAAAGAAAAATCAGAAACTAATATCTTTGGCCTTCTACGCTCTAACGGAGATACAGTCTTCTTTATCACGAAGAAAGACAATAGTATCGGAAAGGGATTTACAGGAAAGGCCACCAAATCCAATGCAGCAGTTTGCTTTCATAAAGACCGTGATAAGACACTCGATTTGATCGGTTTCAACTCAAGAGACCCAGGTCAAATTCTCTATCACTTATTTAATTATAAAATAAACACCTCTCATAGAGTGGCCGACGTTACTGAATACCTTATTTTTCCAAGGCATCAGTTTCTCACTAATCCCTCTCGCTTAATTTATGAATCTAAGAAAGGGACACGTGATCAACTTAACTATTTCCTCTCTTTTAACTTCCCTGTATATCATATTGAGAATCTCTCGGTAGTCTATGCTCTTTTTAAGAATAAGAGTAGAGAGCGCACCTTCATCGCTGATTCACGCTATGAGACTTTTCAAAGCTGTAAGAAGTGAAGCTCACGCTATTAGGAAGGGCTTCTCAAAGTTCAACGTCATATGAAATTCAAGGTGATGATTTATCAGTGAACCTAATGAGCTTTCTTAGATCAAAAGGTCACCCTATTGCATCAGCTTGCTATGGAGAAGGTGTCTGTAAGAAGTGCTGCATTTTAGTGAACAAAGAGGAAATAATTAGCTGCCAGATCCACCTCAATTCCCTTACAATGGGAGCTAACTACTTAATCGAAATTGAATACCTATAAAGGAATAAAATGAAGTATCTCTCATTTGATTTAGAGGCGACAGGGCTTAGAGAAAGAGACTTGATCATAGAGTTTGCTGCTGTTCCTTTTTGCACAAAAACTCATGTTATTGATGAAGAACTCTCCTTTCATTGCTTTGTTAAGTGCCCTTCATTTGCTGATTTAAAAGGCGACTTAGACCCTTGGGTAATAGAGAATAATGAAAGCTTGATTAAGAAAGCTCATAGTGAAGGTTTAGAATTACCTACATTCAAAGATGAGCTTACAAAATATCTAGAGAGTGAAAGTATCAAAGTATACTTTGATAATAAGAAAATAACTCTCTTTGGTAAGAGTATGGCAGCAATTGATCTTCCTTTTTTAAACCGTGATTTAGGCTGGGATTATAATCGAAAATACTTTGAACATCGTCAGCTGGACCTTAGCTCGGTGGCCTATAATATGATTGATCTAGGCTTTCTACCTGAGAAATGCACCTCTGGCTCAGAACTAATGAAAGAGCTTGGCTTTGGTGATGTTGCTCACACGGCCCTAGCTGATGCTATAAATACAGCAAAGATGTATTTAGAGATCAAGAAGAGGTATCAGTCCTTATAGGCCAAGAATTTTAATGGATTTATTGCCTTAGAATCAATCCGCACTTCAAAATGAAGATGCGGGCCTGTGGCCCTGCCCGTTGCCCCAACATTAGCGATAACCTGGCCTCGATGAACTTTATCATTCTTACGCGTGAAGTTCTTATCTGCGTGAGCATAAATCGTAAAGAGGCCACTCTCATGGGCAATGACAGTAAGGTTTCCATACCCACTTAAAGCTTTACCAGAGTAGACCACAACCCCTTTTTCGGCGGCCACAATGGCCGTACCTGTTCTAGCGGCAATATCAATCCCTTTGTGGGCCTTTCCCCATCTTCTGCCAAACCTACTCGATAAATTCTTACTTGAAGGAACTGGCCAGGCCAGTTTTCCATGCTGAAAATAATATTCACTGCTAACATTCTTAGATTGAGAAAGAACTCCCCTTTTAAGAGGAATATAAATCCATTCCCCTGAAATAACTTTCTTTGCTCCATTCGCTTGCCTTATCTGCCAAGCAGGCACTTTAAATTCCTTGGCCAATGTCTTTACATTTTCACCAGGTTTTACACGTATATAGTGGCCACTCCCAATACTAGAGCAGCTTATAAATATTTGTGAAAGTAACAATATTAAAATTATGCGAATCATACTCTCCTATAGTCCTACCGTTTGAGTAGCGGTATAGAGTCCTCCTATTTCAGTTTTCAAGTATTGAAAACTCACTTAAAGGCTTGTATACCCGAATGGTACTAAGGCTCAAGTTACTCGCCGCTAGGCGAGCTGCTGAATTCCTTTCCAGTAGCGGTATATAACTAGAAGTGACTCTAGAAACTCTCTATAACTCTTGTCCAATTATTTAACGTCTCGGCCTTTCGCCCCAAAAGGTTTAGCGGTGTCACAGAAATATACCCCTGATCAACAGCATGGCAATCAGTACCCTCTTCTCCAACAAAACCTTTATAAACTCCACCGATCCAATAATAGCTTCGTCCCTTAAAGTCTTCTCTCTCACTTATCTCTTCTGAGTACTTCCTAAAGCCCAGCTCTGTTAATTTTACTCCCTTCAATTTATCTGTTGGACAGTCTGGAACATTCACATTCAAAACTGTCATCGGCTCAAAATAATCAAGTTCAATTTTACTGACGATTTCTGCAATAAAAGTTGCCGCAGTTTGGTAATTAATATTCCTTAAGTTGTGATTCATAAAATCGCATGCAGTGGATACTGCAATGCCAGGAATACCATGAAAGCATGCTTCTCTTGCTGCGGCCATTGTTCCAGAGTAGTAAATATCTTGGCCAAGGTTTGCGCCTCTATTAATTCCAGAAATAATAAGGTCAGGCTTACTTTTAAGAATATGACCAAAGCCAATTAAGGAACAATCCGCAGGAAAACCAGAACAGCCATAAATCCCCTCTTCAACTTTGACAAGGCGAAGGGGAACATCTAAAGAAAGGGTATGCCCAGTTGTAGAGCGTTCTTCCAAAGGGGCGACAACAGTCACCGTATGTTCTTTTCTTAATTCACTATAGAGGGCCTTTATTCCCTCAGCGTAAACGCCATCATCATTACAAATTAAAATATTCATCACCATTCCAAAGTTAGTTATTTAAAAACTCAATAAACCAAAGAGACATGTCTGGCCAAGCTATACACCGCGAGATGTGCTGATTGTACTCCTTCTCACGTGTGGAATAAATTGTAATTGCTTACTCAATTTATTCAAGTCCACATTTCTAAAACACAATTCCACTTTAGGATTAATGGTAAGACTGACTAATTCAATATCTAATAAATCAAAGAGAGAGGGAAATATATCATCATCCCAATCTCGGCAGAGGATATGCACAAGGTCATTAGCCGCTCTAGTATTAAGTCTATAGAAAGAGCTTAACCACTTCTCAAACCCCCCTCGCTGTTTTAGGTCGTTTAAGAAGTCTGCTTGGATACTATAGCCTTTTAAATGCTTATTTTCTAAGACACTCACAGGTATTTCGCTAGTGTTGAGATTATAGATAAAGGGGTAGGTTAAGTCTTCAAAGTTAAAACCCTGACCAAATATCTCCACGAATATCTTTCCTTCAAAGTTAGATCGTACTAAGTTATATATACGATCCACAACGTAAGGCTTTTCATTCTCAAATTGAAGATAGATATAATCAAAGGAAGAAGACTTTAGTATTTTCAAACAGAGATGCTCTTGAATAAAATTCAAAGATCTAGGGCGAAAATCAAAGGCAAAGTGATTTACTTTGCTTTCTTGTAACTTTTTAATGGTTCGTAGGTCGTATACGCCGGCCAGTCTTAAAGTCATAGTGCCCATTGTATAATAAATCTGTCAATTTCTCGAACATCTCAAAAGGGCAATTCGTGCCCACAGACTCTGGGTGAAATTGAACACCTAGCACCTTTGGTCCAAATAATCCGACGATGAAGCCATTGTCTCGTATCAAATGATACTCTTGTGAAATCTTTACTTCTTCAACAAGTTTCCAACTATTGTAGAATTGTGCCCTTATTCCTTCAATCCCAAGGTAAGTGGAAAGATTCTTTAAATTAAGGGCCCTTCCATGAATAGGAGCTTCAAGCACGGAACAACTCAACCCAATAAGTTTTCCAATGATTTGGTGACCGAGGCAGATCCCAAGAAGAGAGGTTTTTCCTAAAATTTTTGAGAGCTCGGGGAAAATGCACTCATAATCAGAAATATGGCCAGGGCCAGGGCCTAAGACTATCATTTCATATGAGAGAAGATCCTCTCCCCCAATATCCTGATAATCAATGGTTTTAATATTTTCGATGGAGGCTCTTATTAGACCAATTAAGTTATAGGAAAATGAGTCCCTGAAATCAATAAATAATAGCTTTGATGGGAGCAATCTTACTCCTGACTTAGGCCCGTAAAGGAATTATCATTGAAGTTAATTAAGAAATTAAAACTAAATCGGTTCTCTGCAATCGTTTTTAAAAAGCCTAACTGAAGCATCCAGCAATTATTAGCAGGCGCATAGGTAATACCATAGGTGGATCTATTAGTTCTCTTTCCTTCAAGGTCATACTCCCAACTTCCTTGAGCAGATATAAGGTCTGTTAATTGGACTCTTCCTGACAAATTAAAGAACTTATCAACCGGAATCCTAAAGGAGTTATAGCGGATAGATGTTAACAAACTTACTCTTTCAAAGTTCATCCCAAAGGATGCTCTTAGAATATTTTCTTGGGTTGAATAAAAGTAGTACTCTTGAAAACCAAAAGAGAAATTTCCTAAATTAAAGCCAGTATCAATGAATAAGCGAGTAAGTTTCTCCTTAAACTCTAGGTCTCTTCCAAAGATATTCGTTTGGCGATAGAGGTCATAGCCCTGACTAACATTGAAGAAACTTATTTTATCATAGACAAAGTTTTCTCTTAAGCTTGAGTTATCGCTTAGTAAATTACTTGCGGCCGGGCGCTTTCGGATGAAGGAATTATTCCATTGCAACTCAACTGTATTATTAAGCGGTAGAGTTATTTTTGAAGTTTCATTATTAAGTAAGAACTCATCCGAGCGAAGGGCATCAATGGGGTCAAACTGCCCATTATCTTGGCCAATCTGGCGCCGAAATAAGTTACTACCTGCCGTATTTTGCTCCGAAAGAAAGTAGTGTTTAACCTTTACCTCTTGCCTATGCCGATAGCTGTTCCTTATTATTTCAACTTCTTGCTGACCTTCTTTATTAAGTGAAGGGAGATTGCCAATTGTATTAGATTGAAAGGTTTTATCATCAGCTTCTTCTTTTTCAATTTGATCTGCTGAAATTTTTTCTCTATAGGCCAGGCCAAAAACTTTATCAAACTCAATCGATGCTTCAGACTCGTTGATCAATACACTTTTTCTAAACCAATCTTTTGAAGTTAAGGTTGGGAAATTATAATATTGATAATCAAAAGTGGCCTTAGTTTGTAATAGCACGGGACCTAATTGACCAAGCTGCCACTCAAGATAAGGAGCAGAATTCAATCGTTTCGCATTTCTAATATAAGTCAATTCTTGAATATTATTCTGCTTAAAAATAGTAAAGTCCGCACCAAGGCCTAAAGTTAATTTATTAAGACCAGGGATGCTACTTTGAAAAATTCTAATTGGGCTCATATCAAGGCTCAGCTTAGGTAGAATTTGAACATAGCGATCGTCAAAGCCAAAAGCGTCGTCAAAGAGCTGATTCCTTCTAAAGCCTGCTTCAAGCCCCAGGGAAAAATGGTCCCTCTTATATTCAATGAAAGTCTCAAGACCGGTATCAGCACTGAATATCTTATCTGCTGTATAGAATTGAAAATCTCTGGATAGGTCTAAGTCGCGAACACCATTATAAATCAGGTGATGGTTGACATCATCGTTATTAGAGTAGTGATGCTCCCACTGTGATAAATGTCGAAATTGGCGGTCTCCACTCTTCACTCTATTATCTTTTCCTGGCAAGTAAATACCATCATTTGCATAGAGCCCATCTACTTGATACCAAAGAGAGTCCATTGGTGTGTGCCTAAACTCAACTTGTGAGCCTAAACCTCTATTTCCAAATATACTTGGAGTTAAAGTCATATCCATCTGGTCATTAATCGCCCAAAAAAGAGGAAGCTGAAATCTTGCACCTTCCTGGAGATTAAGCCCAAAGCTTGGAAAGAGAACACCAGTCTCTCTTTTTTTCTTAATCGGTAGAATCATATAAGGGATGTACATAATAACAACCCCTTTCACTTTAATATAGGCATGCTTAATGCGGATATACTCTCCAACAGTAATCCTTACTTCTTTGCCAAATATACTCCAAGACTCAGGACAATCTTGGCATGTGGTGTATTCAGCATCTTCACCATAAATTTCTTTAGGACCTAAACGCGAAAGCCTCTTCCCTAGAACGATATAATTATCTGATAAAATTCTAGCGTTACTTACATCTAATTTCTTATTTTTAAAGTTATAAACTAACTTTGAACCGTACATTGTCATTGCAGGGCCAACATAGCGCACATTTCCAATAACTTCGGTTTGCCCAGTAGAGAATGACAAGGTGGCCTTCTCACCATAGATGCTATTATCTGCTTGAGTGATAATAACATTACCTACAGCTTCAAAAATATTATCTTTACTCTTACGATAGGCCTTATCCGAGAGCACCTGAACATTACTCCCTGCCTGAAACTCAAAAGTCTCGCGAGCACTAAGTGAACTTGAGAACACTCCGCTTAGAAAGAGTATGAATAAAAGAGGTGATAAAGTAATAGGAGCCTGACACCAAGATTGTCTGGCCTTCCTCAAAGTTATCAATTGAATCTTGAAAATCATTTTCAAGTAAAAGCCCCGTTACTTCGCTATCACCCAGTTGAGTAAATGCTCTTTCTAAAAGCATAATCGGTGTCGCCCTTTGGTGACTAAAAGCAACCACTCGTCTCTTGATACCTAAGCATGAACTTCTTTCAATAATTTTTAGACACTTTACAAGTTCATCTTCATCTTGCCGACTAAAACCAAAAAGGCCTTCATTAAAGAAGAAGCTCTCGTCGCTACTTTGACTCTGAACTTTAAAAGCCCACCGCGCTAAGTGACGTAAACCATCTAAATTATGAGACCCTAATAAGATAAACTGACACTCTTTATATGTCACCCTTAATGGCCTTCCCCATACACTCCCTTCTATTGAAAGGTTCACTCGATCAATACCAATCTGCCTTGCCAGATAAGAAAAGGCACTCTTTGCTAGGGCCAAGTTTCTCTCGTGAAAATCTTCTTGCCCCTGAAATTCACTATCCACATCATGATAATCAACATTCTTTTTAGCGCAGTAAGCCAAAATCTTTTCTTTTAAAAAGCCCTGAGAGACTCCACTAAAGAGGGCAGTTTGAGTTCGCGTTATCTCTATCTTTTCCGTTAATATAGCACTCAAACTATTTCCCAATATGGCCGTGTGATCCAAACTAATTGAAGTCAAAATACTGAGGCCACTATCAAAGAAGTTCGTAGCATCGAGTCTGCCTCCAAGGCCCACTTCTAAAATAATAATAGGCCTGGTCCCAGGCCCTATTGAACTTTTAACAAATTCACAGAAGCATTTAAAAAGAAACTCATAATAACTTAACTCTTGAGAGTCTTGTTCTAACTGCTCAAATAATGAATAGAGATCTCTTGCTGAAATAGCTCTTCCAGACTTTGAAAAACGCTCCCTGACACTAATTATATGAGGACTCGTCCACAAGAATAAATCCCTGTCATTTTGAAGGCAGAGCTTCTCTAGAAATAACGAGACTTCGCCCTTACCGTTAGTGCCACCTACTATGATGAGAGGAAGCTCTAGCTCTTCAAAGAAGAGCTTATAGGGGCCAAAGTGTTTCTCTAGTCTTTTATAGCTATATTCACGAAAAACCTCTGGACCAAAGAGCCTATCTAACCAAGATTCTAACTTAGGATCAGAGTCTTCAATTGTGAAAAACTCAGGAAGCATTTACTTTTGAAACATTTTTATAAAGAAAGAAAGCTCATCCTTTAATTTGTGACGATGAACGATCCTATCAATGAAGCCGTGGTCTTTGAGAAACTCACTTCTTTGAAAGCCTTCAGGGAGTGTTTGACGAATACTCTGCTCTATTACTCTAGGCCCTGCAAAGCCTATGAGCGCTTTAGGCTCAGCAATATTAACATCCCCTAAGACAGCAAATGAAGCCGCTACCCCACCAGTAGTTGGGTCAGTAAGAATACTAATATAAGGAATCCCTTCATTTCTTAAACGCTGCCTAGAAGCTGAGGTCTTTCCCATTTGCATGAGAGAAAGAATACCCTCTTGCATCCTTGCGCCACCAGAGCAGCATACAACAACGGCCGGTATCTTCTTCTCATAGGCTTCATCCATAACCCAAGCAATTTTCTCACCTGTCACAACGCCCATTGAACCGCCCATGAATTGAAAATTCATGACGGCCAATGCAATTGCATCACCATTGATTTCACCTGTGCCACAAAGAGTTCCGTCATGTAGCCCTGTTTTTTCTAAGGCCTGC
>CALHBL010000397.1 GCA_937930825.1 uncultured Bacteriovoracaceae bacterium | reverse complement strand
ATTGAGGGTAACCTTGAAAGTAGTCTTTATTAATGGCCATAGGTATTGTTACCCGTTATTACTATTGTGATTTTTTAATATGGGCGTAATTAAGAACTCCCACAAAGAAACTACCGCCAATTAAATTGCCTAAAACGGCACAAATAATAAATCTTAATGAGCCAATAAAGTCCGGGTGTGGTGAGTGAAAGAGGTAGCTGAAGATTTCTGCAGAACCTGCAATTGAGTGGTGAAGTCCCCCAAGACCAATGATGAATGTTACTATGAATATACAAATAATCTGACTGCTATTAGGAGGAGTTGCCATCACTAACCAGCCACCTTGGGCCATAAGCCAACCGGCCAAAATGGCGCTAATAAATACCTCTGTAGAAGAGTACTGTAAGAGGTGGTGACCAACATCAATAAAGCCAACCCCTGCTAAAATAACTGAGTCAGATAAATAGAGGAGTACAGAGGTTCCAAATGTCCCTACAAAATTACCGCTTAAGACGAGCAGCCACAGTTTAATAAGGGGCTTATAACTTATTTGCTTATCTAAGACGGGGTATACAGCAGTGGCCGTTTGTTCGGTAAAAAGTTGAGTTCCACTTAAAATGCAAATAATAAAACCAAGTGGGTAAACCAAGGCCACTATTAGTCTATTAAGCATAAAATTTGTTGCACTAGGAATAAGTTGAGAGATGAGGGCCACACACATCCCAGCAAAGCCAATGATAAGTCCGGCTGAAATGGCGGAAAGAAACAAAGAGATATTGGGCCTCTCATACTGCTCAAGTCCTTCTTGTATAGCGTGCTCAAGAATATCGTCTGGGTGCCTAGTTGCTTCGTCAGACCTTTTGATGATTACTGATGTATACTCTTTATCTTCTTGATGGCGCTCGACAGTTCTTGCAGTCTTAGAATCTTCGTTCGAACTTAATCTTTGTCCATTCGGGCCGATAATTACTTTATCTTCTTCCATTTTTCTCTCGTTATTTATTAGTTATTAAAAATGAATGGTGGATAATAGGCATCCTTAAATTCAATTTCAAACTATATACCGCTACTGTTAAGGAATTCAAGTAGCTCGCCTAACGGCGAGTAACTTGAGTCACAGTACCATTCGGGTATACAAGTCTTTGGGTGAGTTTTCAGTACCTGAAAACTCAAGTAGGAGGACTATATGATAAATTATTCCTAAATGGGGTTAAAAATTCATTCTTACTTACTTGAAATCACAAGTTTCTATAAGAATTGTTGTTTCTCGTGCGCTGAGTTGTATTTGAAGTAATGGAGTGAATGCGTTACTAGTGCTTACACTATTACTAAGGGAAAATTATGATAAATGAAAATGGTGTTGAAGTAAGTCAGAACGAAGAGGATGGACATGTCCATGGGCCAAGCTGTAATCATGGCCATGAGCAACTCAAGCCTATTAAGAGAATTGGCGAGAAGATAGGTCGTAATGATCCTTGTTCTTGTGGAAGTACTAAGAAGTTTAAGAAGTGCTGTGGTAAATAGGTCTTAATTATAGCTTTTATTCAAGCAGCTGCCTGATGGGGGCAGAGATAACTCCAAAGGCCTCTTGAGTAGACCCAAGCATAGTGTTAATGGAGTCGGCCGAAGTAGAAAAGTTTACGACGATTCCTTTATCGCTAATAACAATGCTTTGAACACTCTTGGGTGATTTGGGAAAGAAGGTTAAAACTCCTTCTTCATCCGTCAATTCTCCATGACCATCATCTTCCAAGTCTTCAAAAGCATCAGTTAAGTCATCGAAGTTAATTGTACCGGTAATGGGGATATAGAGATCTTCAAATATTTTGGGGAAGACTTTATCAAGGTCTGCAGGAATAGAGCCCATTTCTAAGCGCAGCTCTAAAACTCTAGTGGTCGTAATACTTCTAAAGTCTTCTTTATCTTGATAGGCCGTAACAGTGTAGCGAAATGGGGGAGTTGCTAAGAAGCCTCCTTCTGGGTCTTTTTCACATTCTCTCTTTTTAAAGCCAAAAATAGTTTTAGCATTCTTATAGACATCTTCAATTTCTTGCTTAATTTCTTCCTGAGTTAAATTTGTGGCCCAAGTCTCTGCACTTGTACAATGCCTCTTTGGTTCACTATTTCTTCCCTTAACATAACCTGGGAAATTCTTATAGAGCTCTGTCTCTGTTCTTCTGAGCTCATACTCTTTAGTATTAAGAGAAACTAAATTTAAATCGTCATCATCAAATTGATCGTCTGCAAATGCCGCAATAGTAGAGTTGATTTCACTCCCAAGAATGGCAAAGGAGTCTTGCGTACCGCGAATCTTTGTTTCCTTTGTGAGATAAGTTGGAATAAAGCGCGAAAGATATTTCTTAAGAGTTGTCACAGTAATGGAATTACCACGATCAAATGCTTTATCTGCTTCACCTGAAAGGGCATTCGTAAGGTGCCAGGACCATATCCCTCGTTTTAACTTTGAGGATGAGTAAGAAAATTGGCCAGAGGAAGTTGAGAAGTAAAAGGCATGGGAAGGGAATTGATTCGTGTAGCTAGCAAACTCTTCTTCAGTAATATCTGCGATCTTGGCCTGTTTATTCTTAAGAAGCTCTGTTGCTGAAGTATCCAAAAAGAAGAAGGCCTTCTTACAAGGATTAGTACTTAAGGGCTCCAATAAGAGTTCATCATAGTAAGCAGATGTTCCATTTAAGTTGTGCTGATCAGAATCAAATAAGGTAAATAAGTTTTCACCGCGGTTGGAATAGGAATGTCCCACATAGTAGAAGTAGAGGGTATCAAAGGGGGATAGGCTTTTTAAAATCTGAGGTAACTTATCCTCAACATTTTCAAGTGTGGCCTCTTCGTTGATAAAGCTTTGAATATTACCTTCAGGGACATTATAAGTTTCAAGGAGCATTTCCCTAAAGTCCTTGGCATCATTCTTAGCATAATCGAAGCCTGGGATAGTATTCTCTTCATCGTCACGATAGTCTTGAAGTGCGATAATAACGGCAAACTTTTCACCTACAATTTCGGCACTCATCAGCTTCTCCATGGGGTTATTCCATCAATAAGCACTAATATTAACTTAAAAAAAGTACTTTTGCGCTATAAAATCTGGGCTATTGCTCCAAAGTAAGAGCGGAAGAAAAAGATTTGAATTTCTAGTTACTTAGATAGGCTTTACTGCGGTGAAAGAAGTCTCTTTATCTCAATTTATTTTTTAAAAGTAGATATGAATTCATCCGTCTTTTCTAATTCACCTTCAGTTAAAAGAATCAAGTTACTAAAGTAAGTAATTTCGGTCTTATTTCTTTTGATTTCTTCGTCTATCTCTCCAATCCTGTCTCTTTGCTTTTTAAGAAGATCTTGGTAGTGAACTAAGTCTTCTTGGGTATACTTACCTTGGATTTTGATACTATTCTTAACGATTTTAATATTATTGAGATGAAGTTCTATATTGCTTTTCGCTATTTCAATATTATCTAAATAAATGGCATGCTTCTCTTCACGATGCTCTAGACGTTCTGTGTAGAGCGCGAGGTAATCGGCGAGGGTCTCTCTATTCTTTGTGGCCGCTTCTTGGTCTTTTAAAATTGCATCATGGTATCTTTTGGTAAACCTCTTTCTGTAGCCTAATGAATCCAGAATATACTTCTTAAAGCCTTGTGGATTAATTAGATTACCAAAGTAATCAAAATAAATTAGGTATGAGCCGTAAGAACTTAAAAGCCGCCCGATATTTCTTAAACTGATTAAGACTCTAGCACCAGCTTGAAAGGCTTCATATTCTCCGCCTGAAGAGAGGAGCTTTTGTTCAACATATTCTTCAACTTCTAAATTCATATGATCAATTTCGGTATAGTCATCGCCTATAAAGTGCTGGACCTCATGGGCGAAGAAGGAGAGGGTATCTCCTAGAGAGACCCCAGGGCGTAAGCATATCGTTGGCCAGCTTTGGAGAACCAAAGAAGCATAGGCCGGATTATTCTCTGTTTTAACTCTAAAAGACTCATTGATTTCATCAAGAATGCTCTTTTGTGGGCTCCAGAATAATTGAACATTATTTGGGTCTATTCCTGCCCTATAAGATTTCTTATATCTAAAGGTTCTACCCCTTTTATAAGTGCCAAAAACATCTGGAGGAGTATTACAAGACTGAATATGCATGCGTACTCCATCCATATCTGAAATACGCAGTTTTTCTCTAAGGCTATTGAAAACTTGCTGATGACCAATTTGGTTAAGCGCTTCTTCAAGCCGCTGAATTTGCTCTAAAGAAAGGGGTCCCTCTTTAGTATCCGCAGGAATAAAGGGCTTGATATAGTCAGACCTTAGTAATTCGGCATGAGTTGAAAAGATAAAGAATATGAGTAGGGCGGTGTATTTCATAACTCTATTGTAAAGGAAGGTGCTTGCAATAAAGCTGAAGGTGTAGAAAGTATAGAAGGTGTTAGGAATCTGTCACTTCCCTCTAAGGGCCCGTCTTATTCTAGTTTCACCTCTAGATCGAGCTTATAGAGCTGAGCTTCAGTTTGAAAAACCATCTCATTAAAGAAAGAGATAGCTTCGGTATTTTTAGTTTGTTCAATTTTCAATGTTTCGAGGAGCTTGTTTTCTTGAGCCATTAATTCCTGAAAATGAGAGATTTCATAGAGAGCAGCTTCACTATTCATACTTTCTTCAAGCTTAGAAATATTTTCTTGGTAGATTCTAATATTATTTTGATAGATTTTTCTGTTGCTTATATAGATATCGAAGTTATTAACAAAAATAGCTAAATTAGTATTATAATGATCTAGATACCGTGAAAGAAGCTTATAGTCTTTTAAGGCCTGTTGATGGTTTCCTTTGATAATCTCATAAAATTTCTCTTTATATTTATTTCTATACTCTAAATAATCGAGAATGTAGCTCTTAAGCTTTTCAGGCCGTAATAGTTCTCCATTGCTGTCGAAAAAGGCCAGATAGTCGTGGTATCGATTTTGATGGCCCATCTGATGTAAACTCATGGCCACTTTTGCTCCGGCCTGAAAAGCATGATATTCGCCTCCTGAGGAGAGGAGCTCATCTTGAATATACTTATCGACTTCTAAGTCGGAGTAGTCGATTATTTTATAATCATCTCCAATAAAGTGTTCGGCCTCATGGGCAAATGTAATAAGCGCATCAGCAAAGGAAATGCCAGGACGTATACAGAGAGTAGGCCAGCTTTGAAGAATAAGGGAAGCATAGGCCGGGTTATTATTCGCAGTAACTCTATAGGTATCATTAATCTTCTCAAGCATAGTCTCCTGAGGCTTCCAAAAGAGCTCAATGCTTTGCGGGTCATCTTCAGGCATTATGGTCCTCGTGTAGGTTACGCGACCTCCCCTTAGGTAGCGACCATAGGTCTCTGGCGGGGTATGACAAGCTTGAATATAAAGGCGAACACCATCCACTGTATGGACGCCTAATTTTTCTTTAAATCGGTTGATAATATCCTGATGACCCAATTGGTTTAGACCTTCTTCAAGAAGCTCTACTTTCTCAATAGATAAAGGCCCCTCAGGGCTTCCGTCGGCCAGGAAAGGCTTCTTGAGCTCAGAAGTTAGAATTTCAGCCTGTGCCGAAAAAATAAACAGTATAAGAAAGAGGGAAATCTTCATAGCTCTATCATAAGGTGGTTTTAATCATGATTGAGCTATCGTGTAGTAATCACATAGGGCCGTTATAAAATGAACAGCTTTAGTACTTCTTAATCCAGTCCATGACGGCTTGATCTATTTTAGGGTTATAGGAGTAATAACCCTCTTTTGTTGAGTGAAGGGCCACTAAGACAAGCTCTCCTTCTTCATTCATAAAGAGTGGTCCCCCTGAATCTCCCGAATAGCTATAGAAGTCATAGGAGTAAATATGAGTTGCTTTATTTTCATATTGGTTAAGGGGAGAGATAAAGGTTCTTGAGCTGACACCACCCCGACTGCCAAAGCCTATCCTAACAAGCTCGTTTGCTTCGTCTTCTAAGAATTTAAGTTTGGGAAGATTGATAGTGTCTGGTAGCGTTTTTGTCAGTTTTATAATTCCAATATCATGAAGGAAGTTGGATCTTCTCTTATTATAGAGGGGGAATTGTTTAAAGCTTCGTACCTTATAGAAGGTATTCCTTCGATTGAGTTTGTGCTCCTTGGCGACCTTTATTGAAACTGCACCATCAAGGCAGTGGGCAGCGGTCAATAGCTTCTTCTTTGAGATGGCCACACTAGAGCAGACATAAGTTTTTTGATTTGTCTTAGTAACGAGAATAGGCAGAGCACTATTATAGTGAGAAAAGTTTACGGCCAGTAAAGGTAAGTTTGTAAGAGAGATTAGTAGAACGATCAATTTCTTCATCTTTATATCTTCCTTTGAAAAATTTGGTGTTCTCCTTTTCGAATTCCTTTCTCAGGAGGGGCAGAGATACTTTGGCAGCTCACAGGTGATAAGTCCACGCGTTAAGGGCCAAAGACCCTCACAACTAGTAAGAAATGGCTTCTAACCTACTGAAAATATTATAAATCACCTAATCTTCATGGAGGGGGTGACTTAACTCTTGCTTAATAGTACAACTGTATTATTATCATAAGGGTACAAGTGTACTATTAAAGGAGTCGTCTCAATGAAACTTAAGAATATCTACTTTGCTGCTAAGAACGCTGAGGGGCAGAAGAAAATCATAAAATCTCTAACAGGCGCATCCTCTCATTTACTGCCAAGGCTTACTCTATCAGCTTCAAGGAAAGTTCTGATGAACCCCTTTAGTAAAAGGCAGGTAAGCTTTAGAGAGGTTGAGACTTCCCAAGAGTTCGATATTCCCATTGATTCTGAGCTTGAAAGAGTTCACCTCTATTACTTCAAGGGTGGAGATAAGCACATCCTTCTGACCCATGGCTGGGCCGACACTTCCCGCAGTATGGAAGCAATTATTAGCGAGCTCTTAGCTCTTGGTTACTCCGTTTGGAGTATGGATCATTTAGGGCACGGCAAAAGTTCTGGTAAAGAAAGTAATCTCTTTGCTTTTATCAAAGGACTAAAGGCCGCCATTCATTATATAGAGACGAATTATCAAGAACTGCATGGAATAATCGGTCATTCAGCAGGGGCAACAGCAACTCTAAATTTAGATAGAGATTTCTTGGCCAAGCGAAGGATTATTCTTATGGGGGTTCCTATTGAATTTTTGGGATTGATGCATAAGCAGATGGATGAAATTGGTATTCACCCTAAAGTGGTAGTGGATCTTATTAAGTATTTGAAGAGTGAATATAAGAGGGACTTTTCAGAGCTTGATCCCAAAGAGCATAAAGATAAAGTGGGGGAACATTTTCTCTTTATTCACGACGAAGAGGATGAGTACGCTCCCTATAGTGATTTAGAAGCTTACGCTGCTGATACCACTTCACAAGTTATGCTGACAGAAGGGCTAGGCCATCGTAAGATTCTTCGGGATGAGAAAGTCATGACTAGAATGATGGAGTTTATGAGTGAGTAAAGGTGAGCGCACGAAGAAGATGATTCTTGAGAAGGCCATGTCCTACGCCAGTATCTATGGTCTCTCTAGTGTTACGATTGGAGAGATTGCTAAGGTGACGGATCTGTCGCGAACTGGCGTGATCTCTCATTTTAAAGATAAAGAAGATATGCAAATTTCGATCTTAAAATACACCCAAGACCTCTATACAGAGGGGGTTATTATTCCCTCTCGAAATGAGGATTCTTTGGCAAGGCTTCAGGCCTTCTTTAAATGCTGGCGCAGTTGGATTGATGGACTTGAGCTTCAGTATAAGGGGGGGAGTTGCCCTTTTATTAAAGGCCTCAATGAGTATATGGACCGCACGGATTCTAAAGTTCACGATTACCTAATGAAGCAGCAAAGAGCGCTTATTGACTCCATCGCTAAGTTGGCCCAAAGATGCATTGAAGATAAGTATTTTAAAGAAACAGTAGACCCTCACCACTTTGCTTTTGATACCTATAGCTACTACCTCGGCTACAATGTAATGAAGAAATTATTTTCAAAATCTAAAGCACGTAAGCACTCAGAATTATCCATTGAAAAAATAGTAAAAGACTCGCTGGCCTAAAAGTCTGCTACAGCAGCAACCCCTTCAGGATTGGTGATGAAAGGATTCGAGTTTCCTTGCAGAGCTTTGATAATTTCATTTCTTTCAATTTCTCTATCATCAACGGGATCTGATAAGTGCCACTTTCTAAGAGTGGCTTCTTGCTCACTATCAATGGGAAAGTTGTAGCGAATTGAAAAATAAAAGATGGCCCTCGCTACATTTCCCTTATGAAGGTCTTGGGGCTCAAAGCAGTCCTGGGCATATTGATCGATGCCTTTAATACTTCCATCCTTCTGCCAAAAATCATAGACCGTCTTACAAAAGGGGAGGTTGGCCCTTTTACTATTGGACTCTTTGCTAGTGATGAAGAGGTGGTGCATATCACTATTGGCCGGCATTTCTTTAGCGCCCTTTGACTGGGGCCAGGTATGTTCAATATTCAGCTTAAAATTTTGCGTTTCTTTATTGAGATTGAGATTAAGATCCGCTGGGTCTCTATAGTAGAAGTTCTTGCACTGAGTGGGGGTGTAGACACTGCAAATCACACCTTCTCTACTTTCAACGGTTGAGAAGATGATCTTCTTGACGACCTTATACTCAAGGGGAGTATGACCATTCTTGGCCATGGCGGCCAAGGAGTCACGATCAAGCTGTGAAGCGCACAGAGAGGTCGTGAAGAGAAGAATGAAAATTGTGATGCTATTTCTCATATTAACTCTTTATGTTAAGTGAGGTGAAATGTCTAAATCTTACAATGGCGAGTATTTATGGCCACGTGACAGCAGATTAGGTAAAGCTATTTATACAAAGAAGGTACCACTCTAACAAAGGATTTAGAATGAAGAAATTCTTACTCTTATTTACCTGCTTGGCATCAGCTTCGCTCTTTGCCCAATCGGCGCGAATCTACTCCCCAACTGAAGGGGGAGATTTAACGAACTTAAGAAGTTTGGATATTACTTATAGAGTCACTCGGCCTCTCAATTCAAGGGATCGCTTTGTGGTCTTTAGAAAGAATGGCGGCAGATGGAATAGAGTGCACGAAAAGGTTCCAAGGTTTCTCACTACTTCAACGGCCAGACGAAGTGAATCCTTAACTCCCGGTTACTATTTCTGTGAGGATACTTACGCAATTAGGTTGATGAGAGGAACACAAACTCTCGCTGGTCCCGTTCACTTTGAAGCAGGGGCAGGAGCTTGCAATGGCCACTCATCTCAATTTATAAATCTCGAAAGTAATCAAGTGGACCTTGGGCAGTTTCAAGCGGCCAATCAATCTAATCGAGATACTTGTGGCTCCTTTGCTGGAGTGGCCGCA
>CALHBL010000396.1 GCA_937930825.1 uncultured Bacteriovoracaceae bacterium | reverse complement strand
TGATTTTTGATATAAATCTAGGTAATCTCATGGTGGCCCTTCCTTGGGTTTATAATTATTTTTTGCAAAACAATTATCTCAAAATCAAGGGAAGAGGCCAACTTCTTATCTATTTCTCAACTTTTTTGTTAAAGATCCCATCTAGAAAGGTTTCAACAGACTTTTCCTGAAGCGATGGGTTGGAGGATTTTAAATATTTAGTCTCCTTAAGCACAAAAGATATGCCTCTGCGAAACCAATGTACATGGCACTTTTTTCGACACTTGTGAGTATATCAACTTTATGGATGGAAAATTAGACCAGGTTAGCGAGCAATCAAGATTCTGCAAGAATACTGAGCTACAAGAGGAAGTCAGACTATCTCTTGGTGCAATGGGTGGCTCAACAACATCTACGCTCCGCCTAAATAAGACGCTGTTGAATACGATGTTAAAGAGTTTAGAAGGAAAGGACAATTATCTTGAGGGTGTGCTGAGGGCCAATTACTGGTCATACAATCCCGGCGGGCTTTTTCCCCAGAAAGATAGTTGTGGTTACAATCCTTTTAAGACGGCTGATTCCGTTGCTAAAATTTCGGCATTACCTTGTGTCTCCAAGATTTATATATCTGACAGCTGGGTCGTGAAGAAGGTAGGTCATAATGAGAAAGTTCTCTATAGGCCTTCTATGAAGGATGACCGTTTTCAGGTTATGATTAATAATAAGTGTGGTGAAAAATGAAAAGAGTAGTCTTTTTCATATTCTTTATATCAATAAATACCTATGCACTAGAGTGTAAGATAACCGCATTCCCTATAAAGAATAAGAACTATTCTAATCAAGAGGCCTTTATCTATTTTGAAAAAATACCAAGAAAGCATCTCTATGAGTATTTTCTCGATTCTGTATTGGTCGGCAAAAGCGTTTTAAAAGGTCAGCTCTATAAGTACCTCTACCGAACAGAAACAAAGAAAGTTAATCGTATAATTCTAGATTCTCTTTATAAATTAGGGCATAAAGTTCAGAAAAAAGATGAGATCTGCTCCTTCATTAAAAAAGTTCAGTCCGATCTTTGACAAGGTGCGCACCTCGCGCCTTGTACGATTCTAAACCATTAAAAGCGAACTCGTAAACCCATCTGTACGCTTGAGCCTTTGAGGGGACGTGTCTTTTATATATTGATGAATATAATAGCCCATATAGAATTCTACATAATCAACGTGCGTATACTGAGGGGGATCCCCTTTTAACAACTTCGCTACTTGTTGACAGATATTGACAATATGAACGATGAAGTGAGACGTGAATTCGCCACCAAAGAGCAGAGCAACGTCCATCCTACTGGAATTATCTTTATTAAAGAAAGCAAACTCTGGTCCAACAACTAGCTTCAAGCTTTTGATGCCATAACTATAGCGATAATCTATCACGAATTGACTGTTTATTCCGGATGTTTGATCAGGAATACTTTTGTCCTTTTTATTGTAGGAAATATTTAAAGTGTGTGAGCTGGTTTTGATACCCTTCAGATAGCCGAAGCCATAACCCATGCTAAAGCCACCTCCAACTCCTGCTGAATAACCTCCGCCAGTCGCGCCAAGGCTTGGGTAGGCTTCATCAAAATCCATAGATCTAGCACTAGCTTGAATGATAGTCTTACTAGATTTGGAAAGGGTATTTTGAGAGATCAGAAAAATGGATAAGAAGAGTAAGTATTTTATTAAATTTATATTAACAAAATACGGATAGTTCACAATAATAAGCAACTATCGGCAAATAGTGCTTCTGCTCGGGGGCGAACAGACTTCAGAAAAAGCTAAATAAGTGCCATAGTCTTTGGTTTCGTAGATACAAATTTTTAAATTTTCTTTACCTTGCTCATTTTATAGTTCTATTAAAAATAATGCCAAAAAAGAACGAATCAATACCCTTAGCATTTATCAATAAGGTTTAATAATAGAGGGTGGTGCAAGCTTCAATTTCCGTATTTGATCTCAATAGTTCAATTAGTAGGTGGTTACTTTTGGGACTTGTTGAGTTGAGTGCATGTTGTCCCAAAAGTATCCTAGTACCCTTATACAAAGAAAATTGCCTCTCCAAAGCCTATATACCTCTGAGAGGTTACGGCCAAAACCCAATTAGCATTCTCTTGCATTAAATAGAGATGCTGCGGAAGATCTATGATTTTTTTTAATATAGTTTTAAGGTCTTCTAATTCGAGCTTGTAAGAAAAGTCGAACTGCCCATCGCCCACAACAATAATATTTTCTTTGGAATTTATAAAATCTTTTTCTTCTAACTCAGAGATTAAGTCCAAAACAGTAATTAAAAGTTTTTCTTCATCTTTTAAATAAATATTAATTGAATTAGGGACTTGTTCCCATGATATTTTTGAACCTGAAAAAGGAAACCGTTTTTCAATAAGGCGACAGTGTTGAGAGGAGTCAGTAATAATTTCTACAGAGTCATTATACTTAAGTCTTATTAGTTGTATAAACTCATCTTCGTATATATTTTTCATCATTGACACCATAAGTACTTTCTAACTATTTTATTTACAGTTCTTTCCGAGCCTGTACTCCATTTAATAAAAAACCTGCCACTTGCTTTGGCTTCGAATATGCCAATTTTGGGGTTTTGCCAGCTCTTCCCAGGGACACATTAGACATTTTTCCAATCGAATTCAATTTTAAAAAAGTCAGTGGCCACTTCAAGCTCTTATACCTCCTTTTCCAGTTAAAATACTCGGTTATATACTCATACTGTTTGAGTTTTCAAGTATTGAAAACTCACCTAAAGACTTGAATACCCGGATGGTACTAAGAATCAAGGTACGCGCCTTTAGGCGTGCTGCTTGAATTCCTTTCCAGTAGCGGTATTAAGTTTACCTTAAAAATTGCCCTTTCTCGCTAAGGTTTCCAGCATGGAGAAGCTTCAAAAGCCTTGTATACTGGTGGCGCTAAGTATAAATAGATTCAACTTTAGTAGGAATTGAGTAGAATAGAGCTCTATGATTGTCTGGGTAAGAGTTCTCCTAAGGGATTGAAATGTTTAGATTTACACTAGTATTCTTCTTATTTGTTGTTCAAAGCATAAGTGGCCAAGCACAGACTTGCGATAAGAAAGACGTTCTTGCTCAATATGAATTGAGTCTCTCGACACTTAAAGATCAGAGTAATCAAATTCAGCGCTATATGGATGGAGAAAATGTTCAAGGCTTTTCTTTTTCTTTGCTCTTTGGCCCATCATTTGATTTTAAAGACACTCAGGCCCGCATCCTTGAAATTGAAAATCTTATTGATAGTAAGGGTGGAATTCCGAATGAAAGTCAGGGAGTTTATAATTGCCTGAAGAAACTCAATCTGACAGAAGAAGTGAAGGCTTATGAGGCAACATATGCTTCCTTTGATAAACTAAAAGTAGACCTTCTCAGAAAGAATCTTGAACTGGGTGATAGTATTCGTAAGAGTAAAGTCACTCAGAATAATCTTCCAGACCTTAAGAAAGAGGCCCTTGAGCAAAATACTGAAGCCCTTAAGCAAAGGGCAAAGCTAGAGTCCACTCTCATTAAAAAAGAAGATGAATCTACTAAAGAGGGAGATAATCAAAAGAAAGAAAATCTTAATTATGAAAAGGAGTTAATTCGAGTTGAGATAGAACTTCTTAATAGAAAGGTTGAGGTAAATTCAAGCTTAACTGAGAAAATTAACTTCTTTGAACATTCTATGAATAGAATTAATCTACTCTCTTCAGGTGTATCTAAATCTGATAGGAGTATTTTAGAAAAAGGCTTTCTAGAAGTAGAGAAGATGTGGATCCTCTTTTCTAAAGAAAAATTCTATGATCTCTTTAAATCACAAAATACGTTAGAGCTCGTTTCAATACCAGAGTTTGGGCTATTCTCTCTAGAAGGCCCTCAGCGTAAACGATTAACCGATAAAATGGAGAGCCTCTCTTCTTTAAGAGTCAAAATTTTAGAAAATTACTCCCATAAGAAAAGATACGAGCTGAAATTATTAAATCAACTTTTTACAAGTTGCAATTCTCTGCGCTCTAGTTACTTTAGAAAATTAGGTAGTTCTTACTTCTTTAAGAGGATTACGGAGCGAGGCTTCTTTGGTTTTCTCAAAGCAGAAGTGACTTCATCTCCCTATCGAATTCTAAGCTATGTCTTTTCAACTTATCTTGAAATTAAAGAGACACTATTAAAAGGTCGCAAGGGTTATGCCATACTCTTTGGTAAAGCAATAAGGATTCTATTTCTCATCATAGGGATATTCTTATTAAAATTTATTTTTAAAAAGATGCAAAGCTATATTGACTCCCTCATGTATATGTCAGTTTCTAAGCAAAGAACTTCTTTTATTTTAAAGAAACTCTTTTCGATCTGGAATGCACTAAAAGATAATTTCAGCGCTTTTATGTGGCTTGTGAGTTTGTCGCTACTCGAGCAGCTGCCCTATTTTAGTGAACTCTATCTTTTAATTGCTCCTTGGAAGATATACTTTGGATCAATAATCCTTAAATCAGTGGTCACCCTATTCTTAGGGAGTATCTCAAGACTCGATATTGGTAGTTTCTCAAGTTTCAAAAGTAAAGCATCACAAACAAGTGACCGCTTTAAAAATATATATCAATTCTACTTCTACACGATGCTCTTTATAGAGGTGACTATCGGCAGGGTCTACCTCTTTAGCATCATCAATTACTTCATGGCCTTCTATTCAGTATTCTCAATAATTAGAGAAGCCTCTTTATGGGAGCCTGAATTTAGAAGATACTGTGAACGTAAGTTCTCTGGTGTGATTGTTGAGAAGTATCTCAAGATGATCGAGATTTTCCCTAAGAAGTTAAGGGCAACGCTCTTGCTGGGCTTTATTCTGGTTTTCATGGTCTTCGATCTCATTATTGTTTACACAGAAGGCTTTGAGCTTTCAAAGAAAATTTCTGCTAATCTCTTCAAACGGCAAATTGAAAATGTGGAGGCCCAGAGTACTGATGGCTCACAGATACCTGAGGATTACTTAAACCTCTTTTCCTTAAAGTCTCTTGAGGTCGAGGATGGCTATGTTGAATCCACTAACGGAATAGAGACCACTTTAAATACTGAAATAGAAGAGTGGGTCGCAGGTACTTCTGAAGAGCATTCTCTTGTTGTCTTTGGTGATAAGGGCATCGGTAAGACAACTTTGCTTAAAAAGGTTTGCAGCTCTTGGAAAGATAAAGAAGGCTTCGATGTTAAGTATTCAAAAGTTCCTCCTAAAATAGTTAAGAAAAGTGATATCCATCAATTTGTAGCGCAACTGCTAGGTGAAGATGCTAGTGAGAACTTTGATCTCATTCAGTATGATAGGAAATTAGAAAAGAGAACCCTCTTGATTCTTGATGAAACCCAGAATGTCTTCCTGTCCCAGTCTCGTGGTTTTGAGGCCTACTATGCACTTATTAATTTAATCAATTTGAATACCCAGAATATTTTCTGGGTCATGTCTTTTAATAAATACAGTTGGCTCTATCTCGACAGAGCATTTGGCCGCATTCAGTACTTCCGAAATATTTTTGAAATAAAAGGGTGGAGCGATACTAAGATAAAAGAGCTCATCATGAACCGTCACTCAAAAGAGAATTTTCGCCTCTCTTTTGATCT
>CALHBL010000395.1 GCA_937930825.1 uncultured Bacteriovoracaceae bacterium | reverse complement strand
TATAGAGCTAGCTGTAAGGATATTAGGGAAGTTAGATTCAACTAAGGTCTCTAAGATTTTCAACTCTATGGATAAGGAAATATCTGCCCGGCTTCAAAAACAGTACATGAATATGAAAAAATAGATTGTGACTTAGTGTGTTAAGGGAATAAATGCTTACGAAACAGACTTCAAATTCAGCGATACAATCCTTGCTAAATGCAAGTGGTAAAGCAGAGGGCGATAAGCCTAGTGTTGGCCTTAAGGGAGCTGCATTTTCAGATATTCTCAAAGTTACGGGTAGTTTAAAAGATCTTAGTAGTGAACAGTTGATGGCCTTCTTTAGTAAGAGTGGGGATAAGCAAGGGGAAGAGGGCGAAGTAAGTGAGCTTCTTTCAAAACTTGAAACTCCTGAGGGAAGAGAATTATTAAAAAACTTTAAGCTTGAAGGAACTGAACTTAAATCTGTTGACGGAGAAAGTGTTTCTTTAAAGCAGTTCAGTAAATTAATAGAGGGTGACAACGATTCAAAAGAAAAACTAGGAAAAAATCTCGTCGTAAAGAAAAGCATCAAGGGTCAGAAGATAGTTAGTAAAGAATTTGCTAACCCTCTTAAACTAGAGAATAAAGAAATTTTAAACTCTAATAGTCTTAATACAAGAGAGGTCACTGAGCCTCTCTTAGATAAGAAACCTTCGCAGCTTCAAAGTGCTGAAGACTTTCTTCGCAATAGAAATGCGATCTTAGGAAATAAGACAGTAAAGGTTTCAGCTAAGGGTGTAACTCTTGAGAATGGGACGCCCGGTTTACATCAATACTCAAAAGAAACAAAAGTTTTTGAAAAGAACCTTATAAGACCTTTGAAGGCTAAAAGAGTAGAAAAAATAAGCATTGATAGTTTAAGTCTTGATTCTACTGGTCCGGCCCAAGTACCGGATAGTGATCCAATGCTGTTAGCAATGAGAAATACTTCATCAGGAGAAGGAGCAGATCAAAACCTTTCTGGAGGATCAGCTCCTATAATGGATTTAAGTAGTGTTCCAAGTCAGAATAAGGCCGAGCTTATGCAGAAGATAGGTCAGTATATAGAAAATTCTTATGTATCAGGTAGTGACTCCCTAGAGCTTATCGTTAAGCACGATGAGCTTGGGCAATTTCGAATCAATACTCAAAAGAGCGGACCAGGGTCTCAGGTTGATTTAGAAATAAGTACGGTATCAGAAAAGGCTCATCAGTTTTTTGCTAGTAATGAAGGGGACCTTCTGAAAGCTCTTAGCAAGTCTGGAATTAGAGTAGCTGATTTTAAGTTGTCTAATTTCACAGAAACTTTTAAGACGGCCTTTGGAGAAAATCGATCGAATATGGATCAGGGGTCTCATTCTGGTGGAGATAAGAGTGGGCAACACTTTGGATCTGGCGGTTCATTTGGTAAAGAGCAAGAACAGAGTAAGAGACAGAGAATTTGGCAAGAAGCTAAAGAATTTAGTGAGAGGCTACACGCCTAAAGGATAGAGTTTAATGCCAGGAATAGGTAATCCAAATCAAATTCAAAATAATTTCAAAAATATTACAAAGTATAATGGTCCTCGCCGTGGTGAGGGTGGAAATCCTAATGCTCGTAGAGCAGAGAAGAATGTCGGCCAAGCTTTGAATGATATTGCTGGAGCTAGGCAGAATGAAAAGTTTGTAGATAAGGATAAGCACAATCGGCTAGATAAGGATTCTTTTTTAAAGCTGCTCTCTACTCAGCTCGCTAATCAAGACCCTTTTAAGCCAGTTGATCAAAAGAAATTTGCTGCAGATATGGCACAATTCGCTCAATTGGAACAACTCACAAATATGAATAGTAAAATGGACAAGTCCAGTGCCAGTGCAAGTGGCAATGCAAAGTTCATGGGTGCTAGCTTTATTGGAAAAGCAATTCACACTAAGGGAGCAAGCCTTCCTTATGATGGAAAGAAAATCAGTATGAATCTTCCTTTCTATTTACCAAAGCCCGCCAATAATGTTGTGATTAGAGTTTTTGATAAGGCCAATAACTTAATTGCACAGATGAACAAAGAAACAATGGGAAAAGGGAATAATAGTGTTTCTTGGAATGCTAGGCAGATGGATGGAGCTCCAGCAGTAAAGGGAGATTATCGATTTACCGTACAAGCTTTCGATGAGAAGTTTCAAGAATTTAAAGGTCAAACTAAAGCAGAAGGGATAGTAACCGGAGTTGCTTTTGAAGGTGGGGAGACCATTTTAGAAGTCGATGGAGAGAAGCACGTTGCTTTAAGAGATGTTGACTCCTTCTTTCTTCCAAAAGGTAGAGACGTGGGGGCAAATTCTCCCCAGAAAAGTTTGCACTTGAAAAAAGGGGCTAACGCGGCGTATAATAACTCTAGTAAGAATAAGCAATAGGAAGAAATGACTAAGAACGCTAATATTAACAATTTACTTATCCCCAATGTTTCCAAGTTACCGAAACATTCAAAGGTTGAGTCTAAAGATCAGCAAGCTGCAAATGCTGCTGAATTTAAAAGCCTTCTTAGTGATCATGTTGTAAAGAAAGCGGTACCTAGTGTACCTAAATTACCTAAAGAAAAGGAAATTCAACTTTCCATTCATGCGGCCAAGAGATTAAAAGAGAGAAATTTAGAAATTGATAGTGGTGAATTTTTTAAGCTTAAGTCGGCCTTTAATAAACTACAGGAGAAGGGTGGTCAAGATTCACTCATCATAACAGATAAAGCAGCATATATCGTGGATGTTCCGGCCAGAAAGGTTGTGACCGCCATCGATAAGAATAATATTGTAGAAAATGTTTTTACCAAGATTGATTCAACAGTCATGGTTTAAATTAAAATATAAGAAACGCTTAAAGAGCAGAGTAAGTATAAGCTGGTCCTTTTTTTTGGAAGCTTCTAAGTAGAGCTGTAGTCTCTAGTTAAAACTCAACGTTCAATTAAGTTGTTTGGAGTTAGAGTCCAGGAGGGACACTATGGGAATTTTAAAGTCATTTAATATTGGTGTATCCGGCTTGTCCGCAATGGGGCAAGGCTTGAGTGTCATATCAGACAACATTTCAAACGCGAGTACATACGGTTATAAATCCTCAAGAGCTGAGTTTCAAGATGTTCTTGCCTCCTCTTTAAAGGGGATTGATGGTGGAGATCAACTTGGTGCTGGTGTAAAATTAGGTCACGTTAAGGCAATTATGACTCAAGGTGATGTTGCAAGAACAGAATCGATTACGGATCTTGCCATTAACGGAAATGGTTTTTTTAGAGTCGCAGCACCATTTGGGCATGGCTATACTAGAGATGGTTCAATGAACTTTGATAAAGAAGGATATCTTGTTAATGGTGACGGTTATAAGGTTCAGGGTTTTCAAGCAAACGAACAAGGAAAAGTGACGAATAAGCTTGGGCCAATAAAACTTGGAAATACAACAATTCCAGCTAAAGGTACTGAAGAAATAAAGTTAACAATGAACTTAGATTCAAGGGTTAATTTAAAGACCTTCGATCCAAAGGATCCTGAAAATACTTCTAACTTCTCCCACTCTGTTACTGTTTACGATAATATAGGTACGGCCCGTCTTGTCACTGTTTACTATAATAAAACAGCTAATAATAATTGGGATTATCGGGCCATGGTTGACGGTAAGGATGCTAGTACTCCAGGCCTTGAAGGCACAATGGTTGAGATGGCCAAAGGTAAGCTAGTCTTTAGTGAGAAGGGTGTTCTTCAGACGGAAGTAGAAGAGTCAAATGCCTTTAATTTCAATAAAGGCGCAAGCCAGGGGCAGAAAATTAAATTAAGTTGGGGAGAGTCATTAACAGAAGGCGGAACAGGGCTTGATGCTACCACTCAATACGGTTCTGATTCGGCAATTTCAAGGCACACTCAAGATGGTTCAAGTGCAGCAACACTTGCATCTCTGTCCTTTAATGATGATGGGATATTGACCGCCGTTTACGATAACGGTGAGTCGCGAGATATTGCTTCTATTGCAATTGGAAAATTTGAAAATAATGAAGGGCTCTTTAAAGTTGGAAAGAACCTCTTTAAAGAATCTAGAAAATCTGGCCAGGCAGCAATGGGCAAGCCGGGCGAGAGTGGACGAGGAGAAGTTCTATCTAAGTCTATTGAACTTTCAAATGTGGATATTGCCACAGAATTTGTTGAGCTAATGAAGGCGCAGAGAAACTTCTCGGCCAACGCTAAAACACTACAAACATCTGATCAGATGCTTCAGGAAGTTCTACAGATTAAACGTTAATCTCAAGTATGAATGATCACCATTGGATCAGTTAAAAGGAGTCCCCGTTTGCAGACGGGGACTTTTTTATTGTGGTTTATGAGTACTAAGCTCAGTCTAAATTTGAATTTCTACAGTCCAGATAAATGAGAAAACCCTCTAGCTATTCAATTAGTAAACATGATTTTCAATACTTGAAAACTCGTACAGTAATTTCATGGTGATTGATGCCAATTTCAACCCGTTAAACTTTCCGCTAGGTGTTTTTGAACTTTGCTAATTTAGACCTAGTTAGTCTTTTACTTACAGTTTATCCCTGATTTCAGATGTCCTATAGACCAGTCGTCCAGCACTTCTATTATTTAGCGTCTACTTTTAAACCATTAAGCAGTTATGATAGAGATTGGTTGCCAACAAAATTATAAGTTACTGAAATTAAAAAACGTTTTTTTTTTCTTTATGTGCCATGCTCATTAGTTTCGCATAGGCAAAGGCCGTGAGTACTACTGGATCAGTTAGAAAGATTCCCCGCTTGAAGATGTTTATGTTGCTTCGCATTGTTTCTGTTCTTTTCATTACCAACCTCTTACTGTTAAATAGTCTCACGAGAAGCGATCCTGATTAAAAATAGTGTGTATACTTTTCACTTAAATTGAAGTGTCGTTTTCAACCTCTTAGAACTTAGTTAGGTTTAATTAATTGGAGATTTTATGAAATCGGTATTAATAACTTTAATTTTTCTTACGCTAAGCCCTTTCTTAAAGGCATCTTCCCTTGGTGAAACGGAAAGAATAGTTGATTTTATAAGCTCTAGGCTGGAACTATTAAACTATGAAAAGAGCAATTCTCCTGAAGATACATTCTCCGTTCTCTTAACAGCTTCCCACGAAATAAGACAAGTAGGACCCTCTTTTCATCAAACCGTTGTAGACGATATTTTGAGCGGAAAACCACTCCATGGCTCACAACTAACACTCATTCATAAGATCGTCGGTATTTTTGTTAGTTTAGATTACAAGTTTCGCATGATTTCAAAATCAAGTGACTTGGACACTCTCAAGTTACTTAGTAAACTTGAAAGATATGATAATTTTTTAAAAATCTATTATCCCTTTTATACAATTAGTAAATTTAGAAGAATAATTAATGCTGAGGATATTTCCTTTGGCGTTCAAAGAAAGCAGCTAAAATACCAGCTAAATACTCTTCTATCGAAGAAAACAATTGGTAATGTTAAATCGATGATTAGTAAATTCAATGAAGATTTATCTGCTAATACAATTAATTATACTCAGGACTATGTGAGTAAAATTAAAAGGCATGCGGCCATCAAACCAATTTCTAATGATAAAATATGGAAGTGGTTAAGAAGAAGTAGGGTTACACAATCTGTTGCCGACTATAGTGCAAATTCGTTTGAGACTTTCACACATGCGCTAAGCCAGGCATTTGGAAATAGTGCTGGCTCTATTCAATGGCGCAAAGGGCATTTACTCAATAATAGTCAAATCATAGAAGAAATCAGAACTCAGCTGCAACCACTCGACATTATCACCGAAAAGATTCGTTTTTCTTTAACAGATACTTTTATACCTGGTCACTTTGGCCATAATGCTATTTGGCTAGGCTCTCCTTCTCAGCTTAAATCCTTGGGCCTCTGGAATCATGAATCAATTGTACCATTTCATAGTGAATTACTAGAAGGCAAATCCATTATCGAAACAGACCGTAGCGGTACTCACTTTAAGTCTCTAGATAATTTTATGAATGTGGATGAGTTTGCTCTTCTACGATTAAAGCCAGAGTATATAGCTATTAGATCCCAGAGCGCTAAGGTTCTAAAAGTATTTGAAGTTGCCGTTGCTCAGCTTGGTAAGAGCTATGATTTTAACTTTGATGTCGAGACGACAGATCAGCTGGTATGCTCAGAGCTACTCTATCAATCCTTTGGTGATGTTAATTGGCCAACAGAATACTATATCGGCAGAACAACCATTTCCCCAGATAATGTTGCAAGCTTAGCTGCCTATGAGAATGCTCCGACAGATTTAATATACTATGTTGAAGGAAGAAGTGATGGGACAGCTGTAAGAAAGAGTATGGATGACTTTGCAGAGGATATCGGTTTTGTGAAAGTAGATGGTAGCTATAGAAAACCGGTTGAAGTATGTAATTCTGTAGAGATCGTAAATACTAGTGATCATGCAGAGCGATTTCAATCGAGGTGTGAAATTAAGTATATTCCGATGCTGTATCAGCACCACCGACCAGTGCCAACTTTAAACACTGGTCTTTTCTAGCGCTATTCTCCATTATTGCCAATCGCTTCGACTGGACAGGCCTCTAAGGCATCCTGACACTTCTTAAGCTCAACCTCAGATGTTGGTTGTGCTTTGACAAAAGCATGTCCATCATCATCATTCATTTCAAAGAAGTCAGGAGCTTCAAAAACACAAGCGTCACAGGCAATGCATTGATCATCAACGTAGTACTTGCCTGAGACGTTCTGCTCATATTTAGATTCTTTGTCGGCCATTTACAATTTCGCGAATTGTTTAACAGGTGTGTTGTCCCCAATAGACTTAAGAACGCTCTGCTTAAGTTTACTAGATAGGGCCGTCTGTAAGCCTTTCATTTCTTTCTTACGATCAAAGACGGGAAGGTCTTTGCTAATGGATTTTTTAATATTAACAATCTGAGTTTTATCTGAAAGATCAAAAGCAAAAATATCAGCATCTTTATCTTTAAGACCAGTAAAGATTTTACTATTCTCAGAAGCAGCAAGAGTGATTTTACCAGTTGATCCATCTAAGCGATTAAAAGGTGTATTCTCATCCATATTGAAAGCGTATTCATCTTTAAGTTTTTTAATTGTCTTCATGTCATCTTTCTTAAAAGCTTCTACAATCTTAGTCTTCACTTCTGCCATTAACTTCTTAACGTCTTCAGTCTTTGCAGTCCTTACAAAGTCTTTCGCAATAGCCTTCTTGTGGTCTTCAAATTTGGCCTCTACACGAGGAGTCTTACTTTGAACATAAATCAAATGATAGCCAAAATTTGTTTTCACAGGCTTAGAGATTGAACCGGGTTTTAAAGTAAAGGCCACTTGCTCAAACTCAGGGACCATTCTGCCTTTTCCAAAGGTTCCAAGGTCTCCGCCTTTACCCTTTCCTGAGGGATCCTGTGTATACTTATTAGCGTATGATTTGAATTTGTTTGGAGTAACTTCACCAGCTATTTTCTCAATAAGAGCTTTTTGCTTAGAATCGTCTGCCCCAGGAGTTGTTTTGATCAAGATATGTGAAGCCTTAACCTTTGCTGCCACGTCAAGGGAAGGTTTCTTTTCTTTAAAAGCACTTTCGACTCTTGCTTTGTTTGCTTCATTTTCAAGATAGGTTTTAATTTCACTATCAGAAACGGTAATTTTCTTTTTAACATTGGCAGTACTTATCTCAATGATAGAAGCATTATAGCGCTTTGCTTTTAAATCACGAATATCATCTATATAACCTTCACTAATAGGGAAGTTAGAAAAGAAGCTTTTGGCATTGTCGGCCAGAACTTGTTTTGTAATATCATCTTCGAAGTCCTGAGGGCTCATGCCGTTAGCTGCCAGTAAGCCCTTATACTTATTCAAGTCAAATTGGCCGCCTGTTTTAAAGAACTCAAAATCCTTAATAGTCTTCTTAATTTGAGCAGGAGCAGCTTCGATTCCTGCTTTTTCAGCAAATATAAGCTGAAGCTTAGCTTGAACAAGATTCTTAAGGGCCGCGCCTTTAATATTAAATTGCTCTATTTGCTGTGAGCTTAAATCTTTACCTCCAAAAATAGCATTCTTATAGAAGTTCAGTTGTCTGTTATACTCCATTTGATATTCTCTACCGCTTATTTGGTGGCCACCAACCTTGGCAACAGAGCCAGAGGAGCCATTCATCGATTCCAAGCCAGTGAACATGAAAGAGACAACAATGAGTCCAATGAGGAAAGTGATGAAGAAGTTAGAAGTGGTTTTTTGAAAGTTACCGGCCATGATTTTTTATCCTTTAGAATGAGTGCTTTTTCTTTTCACAAAGCAGCCGCAAATGGCTTAAAATTAGGTTATTATTATGAATCAGCTCAAGCTTAACGACAAGGATACCTCCGTTAGGCCAAATGTAACACCGGAAGGATTTAATAGTGCGCCTAGTTGAAGATCGGGATCGTCGTAAGAGAGTTGTCATAAATATTGTTGTCTTGCTTGCGGCTTTTATTTGTGTTGCAAAGCGCAGTTCAACTCTTCATCAGACATCCACCTTTGAGAACCTCCTCATAGACTCCTTTGCTCCTCTTCAAAACTCTGTAAACACCATTAGGTCTAATATTTCGAACTTTTTTACTCACTATGTCGCAAATATTAGCGCTTCCAAAGAGAACGGAGAAATCCGTAAGAAGATTGATGACTTGGAGAGTCGAATATTTAACTTAAATGAGTTAGAAAAAGAAAATCTTCGGCTTAAGAATCTCTTAGAGTTTGGTAAGGGCGTTGGCTACAAGAAGGTTTTGGCGCAGGTCGTTGCATGGGATGCCTCAAGTGATTTTAGAGTGCTTCGGATAAATAAGGGATTAAAGGATGGAGTTTTACTACAAGCACCAGTTGTAACCTCTGTCGGACTTGTTGGTTACATCTACCGCCTAACTGATCACTTCGCTGATATCCTGACTGTTTTGGATAATAATAATCGAGTTGATGGATTAATTCAGCGAGTACGGGCCCATGGAATAGTTGAAGGGTACAGTAATGAGAAGAGCTTAATGAAGTATGTCTCACGAACTGAGCCTATTATCCTAGGGGATGTCGTGATCACATCGGGTCTTGGAAATATTTACCCCAAAGGTATTAGAGTCGGCAACGTTACCAAGATTGAAAGGGAGAGCTACGGTATTACTCAGTATGTGGAAATTACACCAGCTGTTGATTTTGGGCTGCTTGAGGAGGTTGTTATTCTTCTTGCCGAAGGTGATGAACAAAAGAGAAGAGAGCGCGAAGCTTTAGATCAAATGGAAGAGTCAGATGATGCTTCGGCAAAACTTAAGAGGGCCAAGAGATGAGGGGAAGTTGGATAAATCTTTTAAGGCCTCTAGGGCTTACACTATTAATACTCGTTCTCTTTGAAGTCTTAAGTACGGCCTTCTTTCCGATGATTGGTTTTACTAAGTATCGACTCCCTTTCAATATCCTCATTATTCTCTATTTAGGGTTTAAAATAGAAAACCCATTTCTGGCCATTCTGATCTTTATTCTTCAGTACGCTCACTCCTTCTTTTCAATCGAAGGTTGGGAGATGGGAACGATTGCAGGTGTGCTTATCTGTATTGTCATTAGTTATTTAAAAGACCTGCTTCATTTAAGTTCAAGTATCATGACGATACTTGTAACCCAAATGTTCCAGCTTCTTTGGTTCGTGATTATCTCAACTATTCTTTATATTAAAACTGACGACCTTTCCTATATTCTTGAGAAATTTTGGCGTTTCTTACCAGAGAGCATCGTTATAAGTCTATTGGCCCCCATTCTCTTTGTCGTTCTCGATGCTATTTGGCAGTCAGAGCAACGAAGTGGACTTGGCGATAGTGTTTAGGAGTCTATAAGAAATGTTTGGAGAAGACGATCTCGTTCGGCAACATAAGGGGCGAGCAGATCTTATTGGTAATATAATCATCCTGTGCTTTTTAGTTATCCTAGCACGGCTATGGTATTTACAAGTTTTTCAAGGTGAATTATTTCATAAGTTCTCTATTGAAAATAGACTGAGACCAGAAGTCATTAAGGCCCCTAGGGGAATGATCTTTAGTAGGAACTCTCAGCTTCTGACTGATAATATTCCTCGCTTCGATGCGATTATTGTTCCTCAATATTTAAAGAATAGAACTGTAACTTTAAAAAAGCTTGCTCAAGTTCTAAGTATGACTGAGAAGAATATTAAAGCGACTCTTAAGAAGAACCGTGGTCAGGCAAGATATAGGCCGGTAACCATAAAGAAAAATATTTCACTTAAAGAAGTTTCCATAATAGAAACCGAAAACTCTAAAATGCCGGGAGTAAGAGTGAATACTTTTATCTCTCGTGAATATAGAGATGGAAATGCAGGTGCCCACCTCTTAGGCTATATTTCTGAAATTAATCAAAGGCAGCTTCCCCGTTATAGGAAGCGAGATAGTTATGATTATAAATTGGGCGACTTTATTGGCCAAGCTGGGATAGAAGAGAAGTTCGATCTTCAATTAAGAGGTGATGATGGCTATGAGTTTGTTGAGGTCGATGCTCGAGGAAGAATGAGGCGAAATATCAGATCTAATAAGCTCTTTCCTGGCATTGAAAATAAGCCAGTAAAGCCCGGTAATAATATTCGTCTCACTATTGATAGAGACATGCAAATGAGTGCTTTTAAGGCCCTTGAGGAAAAAGTCGGCTCTGCGGTGGCCGTTGATATTAAAACAGGTGAAATTTTAGCAATGGTGTCACGACCGGCCTTTGATCCAACTAACTTTAGTAAAGGTCTCACTAAAGAGTATTGGAACTCTCTCGTACAGGATGAAAGAAATCCACTTCGAGATCGAAGCATTCAAGAGCACTATGCACCTGGCTCCACATTCAAAACATTTACAGCTATTGCTGCACTTGAAGAAAAGATTGTGTCTGCTGAACAAGAACTTAAATGTGGGGGAACCTATCGCTTAGGCCGCAGGGTTTATCATGATTGGCGCCGGGGCGGTCATGGCCTTACCAATGTTTATAAAGCTCTTAGAAGATCAGTTGATGTGTACTTTTACCAGATTGGGGTTCAACTCGATATCGACGACCTTGCAAGGTATGCTAAGATGTTTGGCTTCGGTGAAAAGACAGGCATTTCATTGTCTAGAGAAATACCTGGCCTCATTCCTACTCGAGAGTGGAAACTAAAAAAGAGTGGAGAGGAGTGGCAGTTAGGTGAAACACTTTCATGTGTTATTGGTCAGTCTTTTGTTCTTGCCACGCCCCTTCAGCTTGCAATGGCCTATGCCACGATCGCTAATGGTGGCACGCTTCTTAGACCTTACTTAATTAAAGAAATTTTTTCAAATAGTGGAGAAATTATAGAACGTTATGAGCCTAAAGAAGTTGGAAAAATAAAAGTTAGTCCTAAAAACTTGAGGGCCGTGCAAAAAGGACTCTATCAAGTTGCTAACCATCCAAGGGGAACTGCTTATTGGTACCGCGGAAAAGGTCTTAAGATGGCCGGAAAAACTGGAACTGCACAAGTGCGGTCAATGTCAAAGAAAGAGCTCTTTGCACGTTGTGAAGAAATGCCTTACAAAGACAGGCATCATGGAATCTTTGTTGGCTATATTCCTTTTGATAATCCTAAAATTGCGGTTTCGGCAGTTGTTGAGCATGGTTGCCATGGATCAAGTGCAGCGGCTCCTGTTGTAAGAGATATTGCAACTACGTATATGAAGAAGTATTACCCCAATGAATATAAGAAGAATGTTGAAGCTCAGAATAAAGAGTATGTCAGACAACTCAGGGAAAAGAAGCGTAAGCAAGAGGCTTTAGAGAGAACTAAGAAAGAAGAAGAAATCATAGAACAGGGCCCTGCTTTTCAAATGGGAGGCTAGCAGCTTCCAAAAAAAAGAGTTCAAGTGGCCTTGGTACAAATAGTGAGTTTATATGAATAGAAGTGCAATCGTCGATTTCCTAAAAAGGTATGACTTCACCTTCTTCGGGATTAGCTTGGCCATCTTTATCATGGGTGTCTGCAATCTCTATTCAGCGACTCATGCATCATCCTCTGAAGTAATGGCAGGTCTCTATAAGGTTCAAACGGCTAAGTTCTTCCTCTCATTTATTCTAGGAGCTGCAATAAGTTTTATTACTCCTAAGAATTATTTTCGCTATTCTTACTTCTTCTACCTCGTTTCAGTCATTCTACTCATTCTCGTTCTTGTTCTCGGACACAAAGGAATGGGGGCCCAGCGGTGGATTCTATTAGGGCCTGTGCGCTTACAGCCTTCAGAAATTACCAAGATCGCAGTAATTCTCGTTTTAGGTCGCTGGTACGCTAAAACAAATGCAGATAAAGAGCTGGGTTTTAAGGCGCTTATTATTCCGGCCCTTCTTGTCTTTATACCGACCATACTCATTGTTGCTGAACCAGACTTAGGAACGGGTTTACTTGTTGTTCTCATCTTCTTAGTAGTTAGCTTTTATAGAAGACTTAAGTGGAGAACAATTGGAATACTTGTTGTTCTCGGATTGCTTAGTGGTGGAGTAATGTATAAGTTTGGTTTAAAAGAATATCAGAAAAAGCGTATCGTAACTTTCTTAAACCCTGGGGCAGATGCAAGAGGCTCAGGTTACAATGCAATTCAATCTAAAATAGCAATAGGTTCTGGGCAATTTCTTGGAAAGGGTTATCTCAAATCTTCCCAGGCCTCTTTAAATTATCTCCCTGAAAACCATACCGACTTTGTTTTTTCAATTTTCAATGAAGAGCATGGGTTTCTTGGCTCACTTATTCTCATCTCACTGTATATCATCTTACTCTTTCGCTTTATTTGGTTAGCACAATCAGTACCTCGTATGTTTGATTCAATTGTTGTCATCGGTATTATGTCGCTATTCTTTTGGCATACGGTAATTAATATGGGGATGGTTATGGGGCTCATGCCAATTGTGGGCCTGCCTCTACCAATGATGAGCTACGGTGGTTCAAGCTTACTTACTTTCGGCATTTGCACAGGAATGGCCACCTCAATTTCGAATGCTCGAAATTTATTTTGAAAAATATGAACGGCCAGTAGGCGATCATAAAATTATTTGGTGGCACCAATATTTGTGTGCCACCAATATTAGCTTATTAATCGCATTGAGCAACAAAGTAGTCTGTTGCTTCTGTTTCATTAGCATTATAAGGAGAATGCTCACTATATTCAGTTAGTTTACTGTAGCTAAGAGTTTTATCACTTTTATTAAAAATAAAGAATTCTGTTTCAACTCCCCAGCTGGCTTCAAGAGCAGGACCCATTCGAGAAGAAATACTATATGTTACTTTGTCTCCATCTGTATCTCTACTACCAACTAAACTAGGGATAGATAAGAAACTAAACTTAAATGTATTACCAAAGTTTATTCCCTCGGCACGGAAGTTTACTTCTATAGAAGAAGAGAGGTTACCTGTTTTTAAAACAAATGTTTTAAGTTCAAGATCATTTAAAAATGATTCTGTTACAGTACTACAGTTGTAAGTTTTAGCAAAAACTTGAGTTGTTAAAATTGAAAGCAAAATTGCAGCATAAATTTTCATTATAAACTCCTTTAAGAATAATTTTATTGAGTTCTCTTAACATATCTAAGAGAGTTTTACTTTCTTAGATCGGTCATTAAGTAAAGTCTTCATATAGAATGAATACGGAAGTAGCATGAAACTGGATACCCGAATGGTATTCAAACCTTTTGTTTAGTTTTCAATACTTGAAAACTAAACAAAAGGCGAACAACATAACTTCTTAAATATGATTCTCATTATTGGCGCAGTTCTTGCTTCTAATATGCTAGATACTGATTAAGGCCCTAAAACTGGAGTTATAAGTGAGAAATACGTTTAAATATTCAACATCTGTCTTAAAATTAGCCCTTTCTTCGCTCATCTTAAGCTCTGTGTTTATGATGCCTATAAACGCCTCGACAAAGAGTGAGAATTACAAAATGGTTCGTGAGCAGGTTCGTATTGGTCTTTGGTATGGTGGAGTTGAGCAATTACAAGTAGATAAGAAAGTATCCGCCCAAAGCAATAGACCAGAAGAGCTAAAGCGAGCTCTTGAAAAGTTAAAAGCTGAAAAAAAACAATAAAACTTTAGTGTCAGGCTTTTTTACTGTTTGCAGCATAGATTAAACTTGTTATATAGTCTTATATAGAGACTATTTGACTTGGTAAATGAATGAAGAAAATATCCCTTATTGGAAGTCTGTTGAAGAGGATCTATCGTTCCTATTCTTCTGAGCTGCTAGACCTTTTGCAGCATCGTGGCTTCACAGATCTAAGACCTAGCTTTTTAGAAGTTCTTCTCTTTATTTGTGAGAATGAAGGCCCATCGATTAAAGAAATTGGTAAGGCCTGTGGCCTAAAGAAACAAACAATGACTAGTCATTTAAATGAATTGGAAAAACGCGGCTATATCGAAAGAAAGGCCAACTTAAGAGATAAGAGGGAGCAGAAAATTTTTCTTACGAGGTATGGAGAGAAGTTTAAATTAAATCTCTTTGAAGGGATTGATGAAATAGAGAGAAGTTATACACAAGTTATTGGAGAGGTTGAACTAGACAGAGTCGGCCACTTATTAAAGAATTTTCATACTAAAATATCTTCCTCAAAGAGCGACGAGCTTCCACTCTAAATAAAGTCATCTCAAAGACATTAGCTCGATAGACCCTTTGCTTTCCTTTCTTTTAATTTTCCTGGCCAAAACTCATGACCACCACTGATATTATTAAGGTTAAAGTAGCCTTTTTTTACAAGGAGTTCACAAGCTTGAATGGACCTTAGGCCTTTTTCACTAATGATCATTATCGGTGTTGTTTTACTCGTGATTTCGCTATACCTCGAATCGAGTTCCTCGAGGGCAATATTGACTGACAATTTTAGCCTCTCTTCATTTCCAAAATTAGCATTTGATACATCGAGAAGAAGAAAGTCCATATCTCTATCATTATAGATTTGAAAGGCCCTCTGGGGAGAGAGGTCGTTATAAGGTCTGCCTAGAAGAATCATGGAGTCATCGATTTCATGACCGTTCTTAATACGAACGAGATGATTACGTTGGAGAGTAACAGAGAACTCCATTTTCTCATCGATTCGAGCGATATTCTTTTCAATATTAGAAAGTCTATTATTTAGGTGTTCAAGAAGTTGAAAGATTTTTAAGTCCATAATATTCTCCTAAAAAGTAGGGTAGAAAGTATCAAAGTGTATTCTGCCTGTGATCACAATTGTAAGAAAGCAGGCACAGAAGAATGTGGCCCCTTCGTAGATACCAAAGCCAAGTTCTACGTTAGAGTTATCTTGTTGCCCTTCTACTTTTACAAGTTTAAAAAGATCATCCTCAAGGTTGAAGATAAACTTTATTCCTCTAATAAATAAGGGAAGGATTATGAGAGAGAGAAGTATCTTGAGCACCACCTGAATGGCATACCACTTAATTTGATGAAGTGGTGTATTGAGCGCGGAAGATACGATCAAAGACCAGCCTAGAAAGAATCCAAGATAAGATACTGCAACCGCCATATTTTTTTGAATTAAAAGCCTGTTAAAGGAGAGTTTACTCATAATAGGAAAGGTCTTAGTTGCAAAACCAATGAGAACCAAAGCAAATAGCCATAAAAAGAGAAGCATTGAAATTGATGACCCTGCTGTTTCTAGAACAACCTTAAGAATGATCGAAATACCTATCGCATGGCCAAGGCCAATGAGAGCGAAGGCCATATTCTTTCTCTTTATCACTTCATCATGATATTCGAAGTTGTAGAGAACCATGCTCTCTACAGTATAAAGGCTAATCAGATAAACTAGAAAGCCCGCAATTGCTCGAATAAAAAAGTCAAGAACTGCAAAGAGAAAGCCTTCACTTAGAGAAAAATGAAACTCTGAAAAAACAACACCAATACCTATGAGTCTGGCGAAAAAGTGTAGAGATTCAGTACTATTCTTAGAAGGGAAGAATTTTTGAAAAATAATACCCTTATTAGAGGGATAGAGGATATTGTGGGCAAAGCGATAGAGAAAAAGAGTTAAGCAAATAAATGCTGTAAAAACTATTCTTAAAATTAATTTATCGAATAACTCATTCATAGCTTCTTATCCTCAATTTCTTTTATACTACTTTTGACAGGCGTCTTCTTAGCTTGATCAATAGACCAAGGAGGAAGCGAAATATAATACCAAATATGGTCTAGGAATGATTGCTTGGCTTCTTTCTTACGGTATGGACTATTTAAATAAAGACTCTTAGTGATAGTACCTTTGGTTCCAAATTCACCGGCCAGTCCATAGAATGCTTTTTCATTCTCTAGATGAATTTTTGCTTTTTCATAGAATTCATAATTAGGTCTAAAGTCTTTCCAGAAGAATTTCTTATTAAATTCTTTATAGGCCCTGTGAAAGTACCATCTTCTTTCACCTGAATTATGATACTTCCAAAAACCAAAAGCAGGATCTCCAACATAGAGGCCGCCAGGAGGAAGCGGGGTCGTCGATTCTTTATTATTGCGCTCTGATCGGCGAAATAAGGTCATTCCTATATTTTCTTGATGCTTCTTCCAAAATTCTGCATTAGTTCTCACGACAATTGTTTCATCTTGTTTAAAGCCGTGGATGAATTTAAATTTTAAATAGTGTGTCTTTATCAAAAACCCAGCTTGAAAGGCATCGATGAGAACGAGGGAAATTGGTGCACCTGAGAACATTGATGAAAAAACTTGTTCATTAACAACAAATTTAGTTTTTTGAGATGATGGAGAGAAGGACTTTGAGAGTCCGAGAAATAGTAAGATTAATAGGGTATAAAGAGAAATTTTATTCATTTTGAATTATTATCGCTCACAGGAACCGCTTGGAAAAGTGTTATATCAAGTAATAAACACTCACTAAAAGACTTGGATACCCGAATGGTACTAAGTCTCATGGACAAGCAACTTGAATTCCTAGCGGTATAGGTTCCCGTGCCTATTAGTCCGTTATTTTCGAGCTAACTTAGAAAGCTCCATAAGTTGAGATTGACTCATTGTTTCCGTATAACAATGCAGCCTATTTATTGAGTGGGATTTAGAGAACTTCTGAAAGAGTTCAGTCGCCTCACTAATACTAGAGAAAGACTTTTTTTCAGTGCCAAAGTACTTTCTAACCACACGCATAGAAAAGGGGTTAGTAGGTTTATCTTCTTCGTAGTACTTAGAAAGCCTTCCACTGGATGAGCAGCGGATATATTCAATTGATTCACTCTTTAAAAACTCTTGAATAAGTTCTAAATTCTTCAGCTGGGGCTCATTAAATGATTCATAAACCTTTGAAGGAATTTTATTTTGAACAATTTCATTAGCATATCTATTTTTTGAGTAACGCATTATTTTCATTAAATGGTGATCATCATGTTCTATATATTCTTCGATATTGGCCGGGATTCTATATTCATCTGGGCTCGAGTCAAAGTACTTATACAGTAGTTGTTCAAGACAAACGGCCCTATAGTGAAAGTAGACCATGACAAACATATGATATCGGGACAAGAGAAAGTCATCAAAAGTTACGACTGCTCTTTCAGTAATACCTAAGAAGGCCTTGCCATCGTCAATGCAGATTTCTAGATTATCCAGTAACCAATCAAGATCATAAGCACCATAACTAACCCCACAAAAGTAGCTATCACGTAGGAGGTAATCCATTCTGTCACAATCAAGCTCACTAGAGACAAGTTGATGAAGGAGGGGGAAATAGTTAGTACCATTAATAGTGAAGTACTCTTCATTACTCGTTTTCCCACGGATAATATCAGCGATATACTTTCTTTCAACTCCGTACGTCTCTTCAAGTCCTTTAAAGCTAGAGGCAAATGAGCTGTCAGCAATTGATTTTATCGTATAGTCTTCATGAGTGGCCCTACGGTCTTGTCCCTGGTCTTCTTGACTTAAGAACTCCGGAGGGATGCATAGAGATGAGAGGTTAGGCATCACTATTTCTGTGGTATGGGAAAGGGGAGCGTGACCGATATCGTGGAGCAGGCAGCCCATCTTAAAAGTTTGCTTTAATCTCAAAAGATCAGAAGTTTGCTTGTGACCACCGAAGAGTTTTTCGAAGGCCCTCTGACCAATGTACATAACGCCAATAGAATGGATAAAGCGGGTATGAGTTGCTCCAGGAAAAACATATTCCGAGAAACCAAGCTGCTTTATATTACGGAGTCTTTGAAAGAAAGGGGCTCGAATAATAGGGGCCTCTTCAGCCAAAATATGAATTGAGCCATGAACGGGATCGCGTACTTCCAAGGGAGCCTCTTTTGTTGTTATCTTTACTGAGCTCTATATTTAGGAGAGCTCAAATTAAACTAGGAGTTTTTAGTTAGATTTCCACTATTTTCTTGAAGCCAACTTATAATATCAGATGACTCAAACATAGGTTTACCATCGATATAGAGGCAGGGGACAGTTCGCCTTCCCGTATCTCCAGTAAGCTTTTGGAGGTTCTCAACATTACTCATGATATCCTTCATTTCAACCATTATATTTTCAGAGTCAATAACTTGCATAACCCTTTGGCAAAATGGACATGAATCATACTTGTATAATTCTAAAATAGGTGCTTTCAAAAGCTAACCTCCTGTAATAAAAAAAGGCCCGTAAAGGGCCTTCTCTTCTATTGCTCTTTGTTTCTTTAAACGTCTTTGTTCTCTTTCTTCTTGTCGAGGCCTCTTGCATAGAGCTCGTCCTCGTCTAGGATATTTGGCTCTGGCTCTTCATCTGGTTTATCAAAGGCGTCTTTGTATCCCCAGCCAAAAGCGTACTCACCAGCTCCCGCATCTTCTTCTTCTGGGTCGGCTTCTTCGCTTAACTTTGTCGTTGTTGGCGGTTCATTCTTAACG
>CALHBL010000394.1 GCA_937930825.1 uncultured Bacteriovoracaceae bacterium | reverse complement strand
AGGAAATCTTGCCACTGAGGACTTAGTTTACTTGTGCCAGACACTAGGTATTAAGACTAATATTGATTTAAAGAAGCTCACAAGAGCATCAGAATTTATGTTACAGAAACTTGGTAAGGAGACGACTTCAAAGTTTCTTAGGGCCTATTTAAATTCTAATGGAGAACTCTTTATTCCCGGACCCGGAAAAGAGGAAGAAGTATGAAGCTTAACTCTTTTAAGAAAATACAAGTAACTCTTAGCGAATTTATTCTTGAGGTAACACTCAATAGACCTGATAACGCCAATGCCTTCGATCTTGAGATGATCAATGAACTTGTGACCCTTCTTGAATGGGCCGACTTTGAAGAAAGTATTCGAGTAATTACCTTCAGTGGATCAGGCAAGCATTTCTGTGCTGGTGGCGATGTTCTGGCGATGAAAGATAAGCGTGAGATGTTTGCAGGGCCACCCGATGAGCTGCGCAAACGCTACCAAGCAGGCATACAGAAGATTCCTCTCACTATGGAAAAATTGCAAAAGCCAACAATTGCCATTGTTAATGGCGCTGCTATTGGTGCTGGTTGTGATTTTGCGGCAATGGCCGATATGAGGTTGGGTTGTGAAAGAACAAAAATGGGCGAGACCTTTAATAAGTTAGCGCTCGTTCCAGGGGATGGGGGGACATACTTCCTTCCTCGTGTCATTGGCTTCACAAAGGCAACAGAGATGTTTCTAACAGGTGATATTTACGATGCCCAAGCCTGTTTGAAAATGGGGCTTCTCAACGCTTGCTTTGATAGCTCTGAGCTCTTGAAGCAAGGCCGAGTTTGGGCCAAGAAAATAGCGGCCAATGCGCCTATGGCCGTGCAAATGACAAAGAAAGCTTTGAAACTCTCATTCTATAAAGAGCTTCAAACCTCTTTGGATCTTCTCGCTGCTTATCAGGGAATTACTCAAAGAAGCAATGATCATTTCATTGGTATTGAAAACCTACTCAATAAGAAGTCTTCTGAGTTTAAGGGAGACTAAAATGATGGGTCACATGCGTGTATTTATAGATCCTTCTTAGGTGCTTTATTAGCAAAGAGAATCTTGGTAATGCCACCTACATATTCAGTATAAATTTTGGATGCCACTTCAGCCAGTACTTGGGTCGCCTTACTAGCATTGATTCTTTGGAATTCATCTCGCATTTTCTGAAGTTCTTGTTTATCTAGTGATTCATAAATCAGGTTCATACTTTTTCTTGCCTGAGCATAGGCTTCCTTTAAGTGAGGAGCAGATTGCTCTTTGCCCATGCTTCGGGCTTCCTTAACAGAGATTTTATCATTACTGGCAAGAACTCTTTGAGTGACTAATTCCTCAACAATAGCTTTAGTCATAGTATTGGCGATTTCAATCCCATTCGTTTCTACAAGTATCTCATCAATTATTTCAACTTTTTCTTTATCACTGACATACTCTTTCTTTCCAGTTAAAATATCTTGGATATACGATAAATTCTCTTGTTGCTTACTCGTTAGAAGTTTTACTGAAGGTAAGTTCTTCATCTCTAAAATGACCCTTAACTCACTAATATCAATTGAAGAGTAGGCATTTTCCATTTTCTTATGAAAGTTGAACTCCTTAGTATATTGGGTAATCTTCTCAAGGGTCTTCTTATCTTTGATTGTACTTTTAAAAGAATTCTCCATTTGGGTCACTGCTACATCAACTTCTTCTTTTTTAATAAGTTGAGACAAGAGATGCTTTTTCTCATCTCCTCCAATGGAATTAGTACTCAAAGCATCTACTGAAGAGAGCTCCGTGCTGATAGTATCTGAAGTTTGAGTTGCCTCTTGTTTAGATTGAGAATTAGAAATAGTCTTCCCTTTTAGTGGTTCTGCTAAAGCACTCTTATCGAGAGATTTCTTAGCGCCGACGTCTTTAGAGCTACCTATAAAAATAGCTGTGAGAGCGCAGAAGAGAATAGATAAGATGATAAGTGTCTTTTTCATAAAAATACCTCTACCGGAAAGGAATTCAAGCAGTAGGACTATATAAGACTTTTGTTGTTGTCCTTCCGATTTCAATTGATCTACAATTTTATCACTAACAACAAACAAAAGTAGAAGCTTTGAGAAATCTTCATTCATTCACTTTCTTGCTCCTAGCAGGATTAAGTCTATTATCTACCCATGCCAATGCCCAAAGCAAAGGCAAGAGTAGCACCAAAGAACAAAAGCTTGGCCCCGGATCTTATATTCAAGGGACTGATCGCTTTGCCAAAATAGGCAAGAAGAAACCCCTTAGTCTGACAGCTGCAATTGAGCAGGGATTAAGAGCAAACTATAACCAAGTTCAGCGTAACTTCTCTCAAGAAATTCTCGATATTAATTGGGAAGATACTAAAGAGAGTTTCTGGTTACCCCAACTTCAACTCAACTTAACGACCGAACCCCAAAGAGTTGCTCGCCTTAAGTCTGGCGAACTAGGCAATAAAGGGATTTCAAGACGGCCAACTGGAAATATTGGCATTAGTATGGCCGACTACACAGTTTTTAACTGGGGCAAGGACTATCTCGACTATCTCAACTCAAAAGAAAGCTATAGGCGCTCCAATACCGTTTTTAAAGAGCAAAGACGGGCACTAAAGCACTCAATCATCATTAAGTATTTTGAGCTTTCATATTTTAATAGAGTACTTGAAATCTACCGACGCCAGCTGAGACATGCTTCCTTTATTTACCGTTTTAATAGAGAGAAGGTTTCTTTAAATAAAGTATCCAAGCAAGAATACTATCAATCACGCTCCGAATACCTTCGGGCCCAAAACTCTTTTCAAGAGGCCACTCGAAACTTGAAAACTTCAGAAGAGCAATTTGCCTTCCTTATAACCGATGACCCTGGCACCCGCTACATTCTAAGAGACAAATTAGACTTTGTTCGCATTCACTTCCCCATGGCAGATGCCGTTGCCATCGGAAAGAAGAATAATCCAGAGGTCAGAGAATCTTTAAAAGATGTAGAAAATGCCAAGAGAAGATACCAGAAGCAGCTTAGAGAAAACTTACCTCTCCCTAAATTTACTGTAAACCTCGGGGCGTACAATCATACCTTCGCTCCTGGTATCAACACAACGAGATACAATTCAGGACTATCGGGTAACCAAATTGATATCGTCGCCACCGTAAATGCCACTTGGAGTATCACAGGAGTTGGTGGCCTATTCAACCAAAGAACAACCAGAAAAGCTTTTATCGATAAGAGAAGAAACTTCAATCAACTTGCTCAGGCCCGTCATCAAACTCAATCCGATATTCAGCAGTCCTACTACAAACTTAAGACCTATGAGCAACAGATTAGAATACAAGAAGCCGCCAGTGTAACGAATACCAAAACCTTTGATACTATTCTCG
>CALHBL010000393.1 GCA_937930825.1 uncultured Bacteriovoracaceae bacterium | reverse complement strand
CTTCGCTGGTTCTCCATCCCGAATCTCATGAGGTATGAAAGACCCCAGCGAGGACGACTCAGAGAACACTGGCAATTTAACTGCGATATTTTTGGGGCGCCCGGACGCTCAGGTGAAGTTGAAATTATTCAAGTGGCCATTGAGTTGATGGAAAGCTTTGGCGCCAATCAGAATCACTTTGAAGTTCTCGTTAATGATAGAGAGATTGTTGAGGCCATCTTCTCTAGTATTTCAAGTGATCCCGATACCACTTATAAGCTTTTTAAATTAGTTGATAAGTCCAAGAAGATATCTTCTGAAGCTCTTGAAAAAGAATTTATAGACTTGGGCCTTGATTCAGCTGCAAAGAAATTATTTGATCAGTATATGGCGCTCACTTCTTTTGAAGAGATTTTTGAGCTTCTTGATAAGCTGCAGTTATCAGACCGCTCTAAATCTTTTGCGGCCTTCACTAATTCCTTAGAGCGATTGGGCCTTAGAGATTATGTGAAGTTTGATCCCAGTATTGTCCGCGGGTTGGACTATTATACAGGAATTGTATTTGAAATTTTTGATAAGCATCCCGATAATCGCCGCGCGATTTGTGGAGGTGGAGCTTATGCAAACCTTCTGCAAATTTTCAATGAAAAACCTCTGGCCGGAGTGGGCTTTGGACTAGGAGACGTTACCTTAAATGATTTCTTAGTCAGTCACGACCTGATGCCTGACCACTCGACTCCCGTCAATGATATCTTCCTTGGCTTTCAAACAGAAGAAGGATTAGAGACTTCGCAAAAATTAGCGAGAACACTTAGAGCTTCAGGCTTAAGAACTCTTACTCACTTTGAGCCGTTAAAAATAAATAAGCTCTTTACTGTGGCCCAAAAGAAGGGCGCTCAGTATGTGACGATTTTAGGTGAAGAAGAACTTAAGAAGAATACCATTACCATTAAAAATCTAAAGACTAAGACTCAACAAGAATTCTCTTTAACAGATGAGAACAAGATCATTGAGTATATAAAGGACGCAAAGTGAGTGATCAAGAATTAGAAAAAACATACTCCTCGCAAGAGGTTGAATCTAAGTGGTATTCCATTTGGGAAGAGCAAGGTTACTTTAAGCCGCGAGCTGGTAAAACAGGTAAGGCCTTTACTATCATTATGCCGCCACCAAATGTTACAGGCCGGCTTCATGCAGGCCATGCCCTTGATGTCACAACTCAAGATGCTCTGATTCGTTTTAAGAGAATGAAAGGCTATGAGGCCTTATGGCTGCCTGGTATGGATCATGCGGGGATTGCCACCCAAAGCGTTGTTGAAAAAATGGTCTGGAAGCAAGAGAAGAAAACAAGACATGACTATGGCAGAGAAGAGTTCGTAAAGAAGATATGGCAATGGAAGGAAGAGTATGGCGGCATCATTTATGAGCAGCAACGCTCTCTTGGTGCCAGTCCTGACTGGGACTACTCTACCTTTACTATGGATGAGGGGCCTCATAAGGCCGTTAATAAAGTCTTTGTTGATCTCTTCAATGAAGGCCTTATTTATCAGTCAGACTATATTATCAACTGGGATCCTGAGCTTCAGTCTGCTATTTCTGACGCTGAAGTTGAGCATAAAGAAGTAAAAGGGGCTTTCTACCATCTTCTTTATCAAATAAAAGACTCAGATGAAAAAATTGAGATCGCAACCACTAGACCTGAAACACTACTAGGTGACACGGCAGTATGTGTGCATCCTGAGGATGATCGTTTCAAACACCTTATAGGTAAAAAGGCCATTGTTCCTCTTTGCAATAGAGAAGTTCCTATTCTAGCTGATGATTATGTCGACATCGAAAAAGGAACCGGCTGCTTAAAAGTAACACCAGGTCATGACTTCAATGACTTTGAAATTGGTAAGCGTCACTCTCTTCCTATCATCACCATTTTAAATAAAGATGGAACTCTTAATGAGCACGGACTTGAGTGGCAAGGTCAATCAGCGCTTAAAGCAAGAAAACCGATCGTAGCGAAACTTGAAGAGATGGGTATTCTCATTGAAACAAAGAAGCATGTTCATCAAGTAGGTCATGGGGATCGCTCTGGCGCAGTTATTGAGCCCTTAGTTTCTAAGCAGTGGTTTTTAGACGTTCAAGAAATGGCCAAGGAATCCTGTTCGGCGATAGATGATGAAAGAACAAAGTTCTATCCCAAGCAGTGGGAAAATACTTATTTTTCATGGATGCGCGAGCCGAGAAATTGGTGCCTTTCTCGTCAGCTGTGGTGGGGTCATCAAATACCTGTTTTTAATTGCCAGTCCTGTGAGCACCAGTGGGCCGCGGAAAAAAAAGAAAACTCCTGCCCAAAGTGTAATTCGAAAGAAGTTAATCAAGACCCTGACGTTTTGGATACTTGGTTCAGCTCTGCCCTATGGCCAATGAGTACTTTAGGCTGGCCTGAAGCTCAAGCGATGAAAGAGAAGAAGTACGATACCTTCTTTCCAACTTCAGTACTTGTAACAGGTTACGATATTATCTTCTTCTGGATTGCAAGAATGATGATGATGTCTTTGAAGTTTACCAACAAGATTCCTTTTGAGAAAATTTACATCCATGCTCTTGTTAGAGATAAGCAAGGCCGCAAAATGAGTAAGTCACTAGGTAATGGTATTGATCCTCTGGAAATGGTTGCTCAATATGGAGCAGATGCTTTTAGATTTACGCTTGCAGCTGGCTCTGGTTATAACCGCGGGATTAATCTAGACCCTGATAGAATTGGTGGTCATCGTAATTTCATCAACAAAATTTGGAATGCATTTCGCTTTATTTCTCCTTATCTAGAAAAAGCGCAACCTGCTCTTCCGGATGCTTCAAAACTAGATACTCATGAAAAGTGGATACTAGGAGAACTCAATAGCACGACAAAAATCATGAACGAATCAATGGAAGAGTTTCGCTATGATGATTCTTGCCAGGCCATCTACAGCTTTGTCTATGATAAGCTTTGCTCTTGGTTTATTGAATTGAGTAAACCCACTTTTTCAAGTGATGATGAAGCTCTAATCGCTCAAAGAGCAACCGTTCTTCATTATACATTTAGAAAAGTAGTGGCCCTCCTTCACCCAATCACGCCTTATATTACCGAAGAGCTATGGACTCACCTCAAAAGGGCTGATGAAGACTTGCTTATTATTCAGGACTATCCTGAATATGATGAAGGCTTAGTTTTTGAAAAAGAGCAAGGTGAAATGAACCGTTTCATCGAAGTCATCACGCTCATTAGAAACCTGAGGGCCAGTGTTAATATTAAACCAAAGGATGAAGTTTCTGTTGTCCTAAAAACAGATCTTAAAGAAGTTAAGGAGAGCTTTATTAAAAATAAGGCTAACTTCCATAAGATGGCACGAGTTAAAGATCTCAGCGTTGTTACCAAGAATGACCCTTCCCCTTCAAAATCAATTATGGGAGCGACTACGCATACGGAAGTCTTTCTTCCTCTTGAAGGAGTCATTGATCTGGGTGAACAAGTAAAGAGACTCGAAAAAGAAATCACTAAGACCAAGAAAGAGCTAGATAAGTATATTAAGAAATCGGAAAATAAGAAATTCTTAGATAATGCTCCGGACGAGGTAGTAACAGAAGTAAGAGAAAATAAGGCCCTCCTCCAACAAAAGCTAGATAGCTTAACCAGCTCTCTAAAAAACTTCACCACAGAGTCATAATCTTTTTAGGTACGCCCACACATTTGCGACTAAGTACACCGCAAAAGAGTGGACGCTAGGTTAAATATTCCAGTGCAACTCCAGCGATTTGAAAAATCGACACCCTTGTCCTAATTTCTAAATCGCCAAACTTAAAATTAAGGAGTTGTACTATGACAAGTTATGCAAGGGTGTCTTACGGTGTAAGATGCCAGATTTTCGCTCTATTACAAGCAAAAACACCTATTCGTGAAATAGCTTTAATTACGGGTTTTAATAAATCAACTATCTACAGAGAAATTAAGAGAAACAAGGGGCTTAGGAATTTATATGAGCCTGAGTCTGCTCAGAAACTTGCACAAAGACGCTATCAAAATTGTCGACGACAATACGCTATAACAAATAATTTTAAACCCCTGATTAGAGCGTGGCTTTCCAAAGGTCTTTCGCCTGAACATATATCAGGAAGGCTTAGGCTTGAATTTAAGAAAGGGCCGAGTCACTCAACGATATATAAATATGTTCGTTATGCTGGCCTTAGAAATCACTTAAGACGTCATGGAAAAAGAGGAGCTGGAAGACATGTGCAGCGTAGAAGGGCCAGAGAGCTTAAGTATGGCTTATCTATAAATAAACGACCAGAAATTGCTAACCGCCGGGGTAGAATTGGGGACTGGGAAAGAGATACAATGCATACTAAGAATGGAGTTCAGTTACTTATTTGCCAAGATAGAAAATCAAGGCTTATAAAACTTGCTGTCGTGAAAAAGCGCACAACTTTAGAAGTTGGAAAATTAACTGAAAAACTTATTCATTCAACTAAGAAAAGAGCATTTACTGTAACCAATGATAATGGAGGAGACTTTAAAGGAAGAAGCGAAATGACTTTGCGAACTTATTTTTGTGATCCTCTATGCCCTCATCAGCGCGGTAGCGTAGAAAGAGTAATCAAGTCAATAAGACAATATATTGGGAGAAAGACAGATGTTCTGAGCTTAGGAAAAAAGAGACTTCAAGAAATAGAAGATTTAATTAACTTTAGACCTCGTAAGGTGCTTGACTATAAAACACCTTATGAAGTCTACTATAACAAAAGAGTTGCGCTGGCAGATTTAATCTAGCGACGTACCTATTTTGTTTTAAGTGCTCAATAACACGTCATTGAGCTATATCAACAAGAATATTTTACACAGAGTAGAGTCTTACTATTTGCCAAGCTAGTTAGCTCTACGCTAAGAGCGTATCTAGAGTTTTAAAGAAAGGGAGATAGGCATGAGTAAGACTTTTAAGCTAATACTACTATTTATAAGTATCTCAACCTTTGCAACTACAAGAGTAAAAAATCCGTGTTGGAATACTTCCTTATCAGAAGAAGAAGTAAGCGTGTGCACAACGTGTACTGCTGCAGTAAGCGCCATTGTAAAAGATGAAAGCCTTAGCCCATGTAAAAAAGAAAAAAATGCTGTCGCCCAATGCTTTGCTGATTTTGATAATTGTCCAAACTATAATGAAATCTTGATTCAAAAGGACAACTGCTCTACGAGTCTTGTAAAAGCCTGTTTCTATAACTTATAGCTTTTTCTATTATAGAGTAGCTCATTTTCTATATTGAAATACTCTAATCATATTTGACTCTAGAGCAATGCTCACCTCCTCCTCGGCCGTGTACTTTTTCAAGTTCACAGTGAAGGGCGTCTAATAAACTCTGTTCCTTTAAGATTTCAGTGTGAGCATCTACAGGGTTACCATCCTTCATTAAATGAAGATTCACTCCTCCGCGGACTTGGGCTCCATGAAAGTGTAAATCTAGTGGAAGATCTTTTTTTGGGCCAGCTTCTATATTTTGATAAATATTCAAAAGCCTTTTAGTAGTACTAGGTTTCTCTCCATAGTTCTTATGCTTTCGACCTAGTATTTTGTTAGTCATATACCTTAACCCTTTGGCCACGGGGTCTATGGTAATGGCCAAATCGACCTCTCGACTGTCCCCAAAATTGTGGGCAAACCGAAGGCTATTATGGCCGCCGTTACTATAGCCCATTACTACAAACTTTGGCGCTTTTTGTTCAGGGACATGAGACTTATGCATATCTAGATAGAAATCCATTTCTTCTGCGCAACCAATTGCCGCATCATACTCCTGAGTAAAGTGAAGACCACTTGAGGCATAGTAACGCATTTCAAAGTTATGACGAGAGTCCTTATCTCCTTTTGCCTGTACTTCTTGAATAAGCTTAAGCATAACATCACCTCCATAGAAGCTTCCCTTTCCTAAGTCTTTCCCTTCACTTCCATTTATATTGGCAAGTGATGGTGCTGCTTTGAGCGCCGTTTTTGCAGAAAAGCCAGCACAGCCGTCGAAGACAGTATAAAAGTGACTTGGGATTTTAATACTTCTTAAATTTGTACCACCACTCCCACATAAATTAGCATGCACCTGCTCCATCCAAGGGTTTTTCTTAAGAGACTTCGGACATCCCTTATAGTAAGAAGTTGTAGAGTTTCCCTCATAGTCTTCAACTCTAATATAACCTCGATTAATATAAGCTTCCTCTTTCCTATCTTGAATTTTTTGAGATTTCGAACAGAACTCTTTCATTTTTTGGGGACTAACTGATCTCTTATTTGCTATCGCCCTATTAGGCTGACCTGCCATAGACTCAGTTAACTCAACCTCACCCAAGTTCTTTAATAGGGCCGATAGCTTTACTTGATCTTCTTTCTTAGGAGGTAAACAAACTAAAGAACTTATACCTAAGCTCATTCACACATCTCTTCCTAAATTCACAAATAAGTCTTTTATCACAATTCAATACCTTATTCTGACATACATGCTTAGTTTGACTTTTTCCTATCTTAATTAATTCTTCTTGATCGAAGGTCATATTATTTGAAGCTATACCCTTGGCAATTAAAGCAGCTCCTAGGGCATTCACTTCTTTAGCCTTTTTCTTTTTTGCATCTGGACTCCATTGAGAGGATGCCAATAGAATACTCTTTACTAACTTTATTTTCTTCTGGGGATCTGTGGGTAATTGCTTTCGTGCTCTTAGTATAGTGATGACTTGTCCTGCAATGGCTGCAATAGCAGGGCCTGCAAAAGATGTCCCATCTACAGGCTCAACCGGTCGGCCCTGAATTTGGCAAGCCGTTTTAAGACTTGCACCATTATTATGATTTAATAAAGTGAAAACTCCTTCTCCCGGAGCTTGGATATCACCAGTAGAGGAAAAGTAGGATTGTCGAGAATTCCGATCACCTGATGAAACTGTTAATAGTGGTGAATTGAGGAGATTAAGCTCTTTAGAATGAGGCCCTGAGCGGCCTGCAGATTTCACAACAAGACACCCCGAATCTTTAGCTTTCTGAAGCCACAAAGGCTCACGGCCTTTTCCATAGACTTCGCCATTACTTACTGACCCCCAAGAGATATTAACAACATCTGATTCCTCACAAGCCTTTTCAATAGATGCTGCAAGTAAAGCTTTGGAAGTTATACCATTGGCATCCTTTTCAGTTACCCTATAAGCTTTAAGATTTACATTCTTAGTAATACCAATTCCCTTACCACTTACAATACCTGTAACGGCCGTTCCATGCCCATGAGGGTCTAGAGAAGGATTACCTGCTGACTTATGCCCTTTTTTTGAATTGAAGGAGAGCGTTTTAATCGATTGTGAGTGCTTCTTTACAGCAAATCCCGAATCAATGATAGCAACAGTCGCCGCACTTCCTTTTCTTGCCTGAGCTGGTATCTGCGCTAAAACATCTTCCACAACTTTATCTGCAAGATCTGCCCCGACTTTCAGCTTAGACCAAGCAGGATTACTGCCATTTGCACAATGAGGTGACAAGTGACATTTATTTGGATCATAGTTATCTAATATATCTAACATTGGATTAAGCTGATCCCCTACAGGCTCCATTGAAAGTGTTCTTAAAAGACAATCATCCTTAGAAATTAACTCTTCTCTTGCTACGAGAGTTTCATCATTTTCAATAGAGATAATGAGCTCTTCATCTAGCAATGCTTTCATCGCTTCATCAAACTTACCTTTAACACTATTCTTCTGTGGTCTAATGACAAGAAAGAGCTCGCCTTCAGCTAAAATAGTAATACTGACGTTTTTTAAAACCTTTCTTACGTCGTATATTTTTTCTTTATCAGAGAGAGTGATAATCTTTTGAGAGTACCGATAAATACCATTTAGCTCCCTTTGATTCAAAAGAATGTTTTCTTTTTCCTTATTCCAACTTTTGCTTAAAGTTTCAAAGGAAATACCAAAATAGACCAATATTAATATTAGCTTGCAGAAGTTCGTCATCTCTATAATTATACTCATCTTAATAACAATTAAGAATGATCATATATTTGCCTACCAAGGGTTCCTATAGTCATACTATTCATGTTTTCAAGTATTGAAGGCTCACCAAAAGATTTGAATACCTTACTTGTATTACGACTTAAGCGTGGGTTCTTTTCCGGTAGGGGAATTATTTTCCCTAAAAGTTGACCCTTACCACTCATTTTAGCTATCACCCGATATGAAGGTGACCATATTAGTGGAGCTTAGGCTTTTCGATAAATAACTATTTCGCTCATCCCACACTTTTGAGATGTAACAAGTCACAAAAGTGTGAATATTAGACCAACTTTTCTCCATTTCTTTCTTTATAAGTACCTAGTATCACAAAGGTACTATGGCATTAATATTGCTTCTAATGGATTAATTAAATAAGGAGTCTATATGAAAAGCTTTATTCTGATAATGTTCTATCTTTCTTTTAACTCTATGGTCTATGCCTCTTTAAAGAGTAACCTCGTATCTGACCTTAAAGACTGGCAAGTGAATACAAAGGCTAAATTAGAACGTCAGGTAAAGTTACACTCAGACCTATTTAATAGATCTGAGTTATCCCAGCTTAAAAAAGAGGTTGATAAAATGGCGAATAAGATGATTTCGTTGGCCGTGAGTTTAAGCGAAGAAGAGATTAAGAGTATGGAAGTATATGGCAAACAAAAAGCTCAATTTAAAAAAAATAAAATGGATAAGAAAATGTCCACTGCGATCATCAAGGGGGGCTTACTCTTCACAGACAAAGAGGTAAAAAGAGCTCTTGAATATGATAGAAAAACTCTTCAGTCCAGAGCGACTGTTTACCATTCCTTTCTGAACCTTAAAAAAGCATTAGAAAGTACAGGAAAGAAAGTAGACCTCAACCAACTCACTAATCAGACACTGGCATATGCTTTCACGAACCTCTCGGGATCTGAAAAGAGACTAGATCAAAAATTCTTTAAAAATAAGAAACTTGCCGCCTATTTAAGAGAATCTATGTCTCTAGGCTTTAAATTCAACGTTCTTATTACACGTGCAATGGAAAGAAAAATGATAGATTCACAATAGAAGTAAGAGAGTATAGGCCATTAATTGCAAAACTATATTTATCCTTACTTATACTTTTCTAAAATGGCATCAATAGTATCTAAAGAATCTTGAGATGCTGACTTCGTAATAATATTAAACTCAACTCTCCTATTCTTTGAATAGGCTTCCACACTTACTTCATCAATGAGAGGCATGGCCGAGCCAAAGCCTTTAGTTTCTACTCGCTCTTCTTGAAGACCATTGGCCATTAGAATTAGTTTTACAGCATCTGCTCGTTTTTGCGAAAGAACTAAGTTTTCGTCATCTTCTCCCATTTTGTCAGTATGACCGTTGACGGTAACGTTCTGCCATTCATCGGAATAGATCTGTAAGACACTTGCTATATTTTTGAATATACTCTTTGCCCTCTGGTCAAGATCCCAACGAGCAACTTCAAAATTAATTCCAATAGACTTTAGATCAAACTTTATCCCTTCACGGGCAGGGCGCTTGGCCATGACTTCTACTGCAGGACTTTTAACTTCCTCTATCTCAACAGCCTCAATTTTCCTTGAGAGAAAAGGAGGAAACCAGTTCACCCCAAGAGTTATACTTGAGACCTGTCGACTTCCTATATTAAGATCCGTTGTAGCGCTTAGGTCTATTCTAAAAGGTAGCTTTCTTTTCATTTCTCTTAAATCATACTTAAGTGATACCCCTGCGAATAGAGCTATAGACTTCCCTTGAACCCCTCCAACAACATCAGAGTAGCTCATATCCTCACCCTTTAAAAGCGTTAGTTTAGGCCCTATGGTTAACATCGGCATTAGCTCGAATCTTCTTGCATTAAGATCAAGGGAGAAAGAGTTCGTTTGAATATTTAAAATATTATGAATGATTTTATCAATTCTATAACCCATTTCTAAATCCAGATCCCATTTCTTATGTTGATGAGCTAAGCCCACATAGAATCTGGTAGAGAAACCTGAGCCTCTTGTTTCACTACCTTTATTTGAAGTTTTATTTATCAGTCCAAAGTTATAACCAAGATAGGCACCTTGATGCCCTTCAGCTACGGCCCTAAATGATAATAAAGTTAAGAGAATCATTCTCAGGTATCTTTTGAAATAATCTTTCATGGCTCGACAGGCCTTGCTGTACTAATGGCATTAAAATCCGTTATTGAACCATCGCTTTCAATATCAAAGACATGCCAATAGTGCTCATTAACACCTGCAGTCGTAGGAACCTTATAAGATTTTAAAAGGACTCCATCTCTAAAAACCTGAACTGTAGCTTCTGAAATCCCCAAATTATCGTCTTCATTATAATTAAAAACAAAGTAGCGATAAGTTCTAGCATAGTGAGGACCTGTTGCCGTATCAAGAATCGTTACAGTTTCAGGGCCAACACCATTGGTATCATCCCGATCAAGGCCAGCAAAAGGGACTGAATCAAGTGTGCCATCGGTATCTCCTCTAGCGTTATAGAGTACTTCTGTAAAAGTTCCTGCTCCCCCAGCATTTGTGGGAACAAAGAGATGAGAGTCTAAGTCTAAAGGAGTTTCTCCCCAAGAAAGAACTATAGAGAATTTACCTGCTGCAAAGGCTGACGGAAGTAGTGAAATATTTAAGTTGCTAAGAATACCCTCTTGAATTTCTATATTTTGCGTAGAGGTAACATAAGTTGCCTTTGAGGCGGTAACTGTAACAGTACCCGTTTCAATATCTTCAACAAAGTATTCTCCAACTCCATCAGTCTGATCGGAGTGTGATGATGAACCAACGATACTCACATCAACATCATCAAGGTTGGCTCCACTCAACGCATGATTGATGGCACCTTTTAAGCTTCCATAGGTCTTCACCACATCACCTGGAGTATTTACAGTGCCCTCTTTCTTCAGTGTAACCGTCTTGGATGTTAGATCATCAACACATGAATAGTAGACAAAAATAGTGCTCGAAAGCAGTATCATTTTCATCAATATTGTATTTCTATTAGGCATATCACTATTCTAAGCGAAATTCAGCATTGCGCAATAACCAGAAGTTCTACTCACTCTTAGTATGCTTATGGAGGCCTATAGCGACTAATACAGGTTTTTTATTGATCGTTAGGACTACCTTACTAAGACAATTTTGCCGATCAACTATCTTCTCTTTAATGAAAAAAAATCTTACTTATGATTACTCCATATCCTATAAAGATTACAGCTCTCTACCAATCTAAGATGAATAGATCTATTGCTTTACCTCAATTAACTAAAGAGGATTATTTTATGAATAAAATGATGATTATTATAGCTAGCTTGTGTTTTACTTCTCAAGCTTTCGCCCGTAAATGTCAATTCATAGGAGTAAATGCAAAGTGCGGTAACGCTTCTGAGCTTGTAAAGTGCGACGGATATAAATTCGCTTATCACATGGCCAATAATCAAGAAGTCACCAAATTTAACTTCAATGCTCTTATTAAAGTTCCAGGCCTGGCCACAAAGAAAATAGAGGATATTCTCACCATCTCTTCACCTGGCGCAACTGCCGGTGAATACTACAGTCTAGCAAGAAAGTACTCCACAGAAATTTTAAAAGAAACTATTCAAGAAAATGAAGAGAGCGCTTCTCAAGCTTTTCTAGAGCTTGAAATATTATTACTTGAATCTCAACTTCCTGAGGACTTTGTCATTGGACGTGACCTTATAAGAGCAGGTAATTTTGAGCTATCTGACGAGGCGAAGCTTTATACAAATTGTAATGTAGAGCAAGGAGTTGCTCCCCTTTTAGAGAACGAAGAGCTAAATTAAAGTAATAGTTAGTTGGTATTTATAGTCTACAGTGATGAATTGCAGATTCCCTTCACTTTAGACTATCATGTCTTCTCTTATGATTCTTGCCTTATTCATTTTTAGTGCTGCCTCTTATAGGTAGACAAACTTCACGATTCGCACGGTAAGACCTGGCCAAGCAATTGGTGCTTATGTCGTCGGGACAAAAGTACTCCAAAGTCAAAATGGTATCTCCCTAGAGAAAGATAAAGATAAAGATAAAGATAAAGATAAAGATAACTATTCCCCTACTGATCACTATGTCCTCAATTGCGTTATTCGCTACCGAGTAACAAACAGCTATATCGATACTGCCATTGGTTACCTATTTAATACCGATTTCTCTTTAAAAAAAGAGTCTTCCCTCTCAGGTAGACATTCACTACTTTAGCTAAGCGATTTTTTTAGAAACTCATTTGTTGTAGTTTCAATGACTTAACATTACAAAAGAAGTCTTAATTCCGTACCATAACTATATCATTTTTGATACGCTCCTTCTTTATACAACTAGCTGGAGATTAATATGAGTAAACTACTTTCCTCTTTTATCATTGCTACGTCGCTACTCGCTTTTGGAGTTGCAGAGGCAGCAGAGCATGAAGAAAACAAAACGGCATATGAAGTAAGCGCGGGCCTAGAAAAACTTAACCTGAAAGACCTTCCTGATTGGGTCAGTCCAGAAGAGGCCGAATTAAGATTTGAAACAATTAGAGATAAGAAATTTCTTAGTTTTGAGGGTGAAAAAAGACGCATTCCTTGGCTCTATGCCAGAGACGGTTGTCATGTGCGAGCTACTCACTTTATTCAAGAAGCCGACAGACTTGGATTTGAAAAGCCAAAGCGTATTTTCATTTTTGGAGAACTCGAAATAAGAGGGGCCGTTGTTCCTTATGGAGCAGTAAGGCCATGGTTCCACGCTGCTGCTATTGTAAAGGTTAATGAGAAGCCAATGGTTCTTGACCCTTCAATCAGCTTCACTGAACCATTAAGCTTAGAGAAGTGGATATCTTATACCAAAAGAGGAATCGTAAACTTTGCGATCTGCTCAGCTGATACTTATCTTCCCACTTCAAACTGTAGTAATCCCTCTCTTTCAGATATGAGTACTCTTGATGAGGAAACTCAATTCTTCTTAAGATTCGAAAAGAATTTACTAAACTACATGGGCTTAAATTTTAAATAGAAAATGAAATTATTCTAAATCTCTTTCGGCTGAGAAGTCGAAAGAGTGTATAGAGTCCTATTGCTTGAGTTCTCAACCATTGAAAACTCGCAAAAGACTTGAATACCAGAATGGTATTACGACTCAAGCGAGACGTGCTGCTTGAACTCTTTTCCAGTAGTGAGGGAAAAGTGGATATGCTAGAAAGCATGGTCCGCGCCGATTAAATTTTCACCTATTGAAACACACCATGCGTCAAAAAAGGGTTTTTTGCAGCTGACGAAGACCTGACCTAGCTTGCCATCAAGGTGATTTGATACCTCTTGGTCAAAATCTTTACTTACTACAAGGGTAGCATTTTTCTCAAGGTTAACGGTTTTATCTAATAATAGGGAATTGCTGTTAAAAAAAGATAAAGTATACTCTGTTAGTCCTTCTAAATCATTAAACCAGCTTTCAGTATTATTAATAATAAACTCAAGGTTCTCTTTGCCACCGATAGCTCCCCACCTTCTGGAGAGCCTCTTTGTCACTACCTCATTTGTCACTGAAAATGCAGCAAAACAAACATTAGAGGCAAAGCTCCTCTTATCAGTTTTATATAAGTTGAGACCAAATTTTAGTCTTTTTGGGACAAGAGATTCTGATTGGCTAAATGAGAATTTCGCTGAATAGGTAGAGTCTTTAGAAAAGTTTAAAATAGATTCTTTACATAGCGCAGATAGGTTAAGCGTTTGAAAAGATTCGTTAAAGTAATGAAGTTCTTTTGAATCAATGACTTGACCAACATGACCCCCATTTTCTTCATAGAAGTCGAGACAGACTTTAACTCTAGAAGGGGAATTAGTTTTATAACTAGAGATCTCTGTTTTTATGTTAGGAAGAAGAGGGACTGAGAAAGTTGCTTCACAATTTAAGTCGGTGTGCTCTGTCTTAATGTAGTCGCTAGGATTGTCTATAGCAGATGAAGACTGGTTAAAGAAGGTATGAGTTAGGCAAGGGGGAAATTCTTTTTTAGAAATTCTTGCTATATAGAAGCGAGGAAAAAAAGTATCACAATTGTGCTTGATAGAACAAGTATAGTTCTCACTTGACTCAGGATAATTATTTTCTATTTCCTCTGAAAGATTGATGTCTACGAGGGCAAACTCAGAAGTCGTGGAGACTTTTAAATTTTTCGAAAAAGAAGCACCTGACTCCGACAAGAAGTTCAAAGTTAACTCTAAATCATTCGCTGAACTACTTAGTATTAAGTGTGTCTGTACTTCTCTCGAGGATAAAATATCAAAGCCCCCTTGCTCAAGTTCAAGTGAGTGCTGGCCTTGGGATTCTCCCTCATCATAGGAGCGCAAGCAAGAGTGTACAATGGAGGAATCTGTTTTATTAGTAATTATTAATGAAAGGGCGGGGTAATTATAAAGAGGTGGAGTTTTGAAAAAAATCTCAAATTCTAAAGTGTAATAAAATCCTGGAGCACTAGGTGATTCTATATTAAAAAAATCTTGGACACTAATTTCGTGAGCTCCACCTTTTTCAAGAGAGTAAGGTTTCTTTTCAATAAGCTGCCCTTGCTTATCTCTGAGTGTCATTACACAGTAAGTGTCATTGACAGAGTTTTTCATTTCCCAATAATTTAAAAAACTTAACTTTGATTGGATTTGCTGACTTAGATAGATTGGAAATATTGTTGATGACCTATTTCCAACTACAAAACTTTTGGGAATCATATTACATCCTTTGGACATGTTTTTAGCCTAGCTTTAATTCTTTAAGAGATTACTTAAAAAGAGCTAAGGTGGTCAACTGTGTTAATTTTTTTTTTGAAATTTGTCATTCTGAAGAAGTTTTTATGAATAAGATACTTATGAAATATCACCTACAATCATGGTTGACTTAACGCTAGATTAATATGTCTACAGAAAAGGCAATAGTATGTAATATTACTTTCGTATAATTCAAATCTATTACTTAAGACCATCTACAATCGCCAACGACCTTGTTACATGATCTTTTTAGACACAACTCTTACTTAGAGTGACTTTAGCGTTGGTAGCTTGCTAAGTATGTTGCATTTGATTAAGCATTCAGTAATTTGAGCGGCTAAATCTCGCGACATCACTTTGTCTGTGAACTTAACACTAAATCCGTACATTGCAGTCTCTGAGAAAAAACCTTCTATTTCTATTTCTATTTCTATTTCTATTTCTATTTCTATTATACCAGCTCTTAATATACTCAAATATTTCAAGCTTCAAATGCTTTTCGT
>CALHBL010000392.1 GCA_937930825.1 uncultured Bacteriovoracaceae bacterium | reverse complement strand
AGGTCACCTGAAGTTCCAAAAGGAAGTATTTCAACTCTATAACCTGCATCTAGTAGGTGATGAATCGTTTCCTTAATCGTTTTGATAAAGCTCTTAGACCTAAACTCTGCATTCTTCCATATAGTGGTATCACTAAATACGGAATAGAGATTTAAAATCACTCTATGTTTTTCTCCTTTAATGACCATTGAAGAAGGACTTACGAACTTTCCTAGAAAAGCAAAATCAGGACAGACTTGAATATTTTCTCTAACACCAACACTATGCATATTAACAAGACTCTGCTGATCCCTTACTAAAGTCCCACTTACACACTTATTAAAAGTGGCCCCTAAATTCCTCATTCCCTTTTTCGTTCTAAGAGGCCCCACTCCGACTCCTATAACAATCACTTTAGTGCCAAAGAAGGAGGCCCACTTTATTTGATGAAGATAGAACTCTAAAACTTGAGGAACAAGTTCTGCAAATAGTCCTCCGCCCCCGACAACAAATAGGTCTGATCTTTGCAGCGCCATTAGAAAATTCCATCTTCGACGAAGAAGCGAAAAACGGCATTTTAAAATATCCTTAATTATTCTTATGGGTTTCCAACTAAGCGTCTGCTCAAGAGTGGTTACCTGAGGAAAGAATTTTCTGGTATAGGGAACATGCTGACTCAGAACTGTTACTTCATGTCCCGTAAACTGATCAAGGAGCCTCTCCAAGATCACCTCATCACCAACATTTCCAGTTCCATAACTTCCAGAAACGAGAATCTTCATTCTTTACTTCCTTGTAATTTTGAAAAAATATATCCATTCTTATAAAGGACATAGTAGATAGATATTCCGGCCAAAACTTTAGTGGCAAGAGTTGTGCCTGCAGCTCCAATCGCCCCAAACCGTGGGATCAAAACCCAGTTTAAAATAATATTAATCGCCAATTGCGCACAATTAACCCAGGCCATAGTCTTTTCCTTATCAAGCCGGTAGAGAATTGTACCAACAGGAGTTATGAGAAAAGCAAAAGCATTCACTACCAAAAATGCATTTAAAACACTTACCGAATTATTGTACTTCTCTCCTAATAAGAGGTTAACCACAAAATCGGTAAAGGGAATGCACAGGAGGATAGCAAGACTGAAGAGAGGAAGAAACCTAAAGGCTTTTCTTAAAAAGAATTTCACCTCATCATTATTCTTCATTGAAGTAACTTTTGGTAAAAGAACTGCCAGTAAACTGCTACTTAAAATCGGTAGTATTGAAGCAAGTTTTTGCCCGCCGAGATAAATCGATAATTCCTGCGCGCCAACCAGTGACCTTGTCATTATAATATCTGAACTTGCCATGGCCGTATTAGCGATCATCGACAAACAAACCCACCGACTTGTTGTAAAGAATTCCTTCGATCTATTAAAGCGTGGTTTCAATTCCAAGTACTTCTTTTGAGTATAGAAGGCCGATACAAGGAAAGTAACAACGGGAACCTGCAAGAAGAAAATAAGAACCAGCGTGAGATCAACTTGTCCTAAGTAAACAATAGTAATCATACCTATGGTCTTAATCAACTGGGGAATAAAACGAGAAAGCATGAAAGTGGTATATTTTTTCTCTACTTGTAAGCACGATTGAAAATAGCCTGCTAAAAACTGAAAAACCGAAATAACGCTAATCAATTCTATATAGAAAGCATGATCATAGTCATTGAAGACCACGTTAGAAAGAAGGCCACTAGTAAAAAAGCAGATGATTGAAATAGCACTACCAACGGCAAGTTTAAGCCAAAAGTAATTTGAGAAATAATCGATATTCTCTTCATATCTTAATGAATCTTCTTCATTTTCAAGACTTAATTCTTTAAAAGGTACAAAAACCCGGCTCCCTAACTTTAAAAAAGTCATCGACAGACCGACATCACTAAACTGGTTAAGAAGAAGAAGAAAACTAATTAAGGGGTAGACGATGCCAATTTGCTCACTATTTAAAAAACGAAGTGAATAAATAGAAATAAGTAAACCGAGTCCCATATTAAGGAGATTCCCACCAGTGACGATAGAAATGCTACGACCAGTAGATGAAGATAGGAGTGCTTTAGCCTGGTCTATAAATTTAGAAATGAGGGCCTTCATGAACACATCTTCTGTTCAATAAAACTTAGAAATTTATTCTTATTGAGCTGTGACCAGGCCTCTAGCTCATAGCGATTTAAAAAATCTTGATCTATTGATCTTTGAGAAACTTTATCTTTGTATACTTCTAAGAATCGATCAAAGAAACCTTCAAGCTCTACTTCAATAATATTGCGGCTTTCAATTCCCTCTGCGCCAATAGCAGTGCTCACAACCCTACAGCCAGAAAGAACTCCTTCTATAATTTTCAAACGAGTTCCTGATCCATGAACAAGGGGGACAAGAAGGATATCTGTTTCTAAAAAGTGCTTACTCATATCCTCTTCAGATAAGTCTAATTTAAGGGTGATTCCATTCTTTTGACATATTTGTCTTACTTCCTGAGTGGGTCTTCTACCAGCGATAACAAAATTGGATTTCAGCTCCTCTGGTAAGCGCGGGAAAAAGTTTTCTCCCAAAAATTTTACGGCCTCAATATTGGGAAAGTAATCCAAAGTTCCTATAAAAGAGATGAGCTTCTTCTTTGGAATCTCCTCTCTTTCAAACCTCTTTCGAGATACCAAATTGGGAAAAACAAAGATCTTATTCTTCAATGTAGAATTATAGGTACAAATAATATCTCTTTCTCTTTCACTACAAACGAGAATCACATCCATTTCTTCAAAGCGGCTAATCTCATACTTTGCAAACTTTTCTTTCTTTAATGAGCTCTCTTTTCCATAATGGTTTTCGAACTCTAAATTATGAGCGTTATAAATCCTAAGCGGTGGAGTGCCTCTGAATGTTAGATCCCAAGAAAAGTATTTGAAAGTGTCTATTATAATAGCGTCACACTCAGGTACTTCTAATCTTGATTTAGTAAAAAGGCTTCTAATCTCTCCACCAAAGCGAAGTCCCATAAGAGCTTTCTTTATTCTCTGTGATTTTAACTTAAATTCACCTCTATAAAATGTTCGAATATTTACTCCCCAAGACTCCAAACATGAGCACAGGGCAGAGTTTCTTAAATAAGCTCCTCCCCTTTCATGCTCATCATGAAGGTGGCTTAAAAATATAATACTTTTCATTCAATTCTCCTGTTATCATTATAGCTGAAACCATGAATAAAAATAGAGAAGTCCCATTAAAAAAAAATCATGTCCTCGTTGCTGGCCATCCCATGGTGGTGGACGTCAATAGAAGTGTGTGGAATGCACTGGCCCAGCGGGGTCATTACAAAGTCGACCTGGTAGTTCCTAACAAGTGGAAGAGCAATCTGATAAAATCGCTCAGTTTCTCGTTCAATAAAGAAACTGATCAGCATATAAATAAGATCTTCACCCCATTTACTCTCTTTAAAGGAAATGGATCTCTAACTTTCTTCAATCCCTTTAGTTTATGGCTTCTTTTAAATAAGCGTAAATATCAACAAATCATTTTAACTCAGGAAACGTGGAGCCTCTCTTTATTTGTCTTCACGTTTGTCAGTTTATTCACTCGAAATTTCCGTACAGGAATAGACCTCTGGGTTTGCCAGAATATCAAAAAAGATCACCTTCGCTGGCTCATTCCTTTTGAGAGAGTCAACTGCATGAAGGTTGATAATATACTTTGCTGTTGTGCTGAAATAGAGGGAGTCATTACTTGGAAATCAATCCCTGTGAAATGCCGCTACTTCCCCTTTAGTTTTAGTGCGCTTCAATATCAGTCCCTAGCGCCAATAGAGGCCTTTCATGATAATTTAAAACTTGGGTATATCGGTAGGCTTAGTGATGAAAAAGGCATGCAAATGCTTATTGATTTATACGCCCACTTAAAAAAAGATAATGCTGAATTTGAAATTCACATCGCTGGTTCTGGCCCCTGGGAAACAAAGTGGAAAAAGCTGTCACAAGAGGATTCTAGAGTTCACTTCTATGGAGTATTGAAGCATACTGAAGCTTTTCATTTCTATGAGAAAATTCATGCAATCCTTCTGCCTTCGTTAACAAAACCCTTTTGGAAAGAGCAATTTGGCAGAGTCATTATTGAAGCGGCCGCCTCAGGAAGAGTCGTTATTGGCTCAAGCTCTGGTGCCATACCAGAAGTCATGAACGAAGTAGCAATGCCCTATAACTTTAAAGAGGGTGACCTTAACTGTCTTATCTCCCAAATACAAAAGTGCAGAGAATCTTTTCAAAACGGCAGCATTTATGAACTGCTCGAAAAATCTAAAGAACTTGTTTTTAAAAAGTATGATCATACCAGCGTTGCTCAAAGAGCAGAGAACTACCTGCAAAATCCCAAAGGGAGCGATGGTATCATTACCGACTCAAAGCTTTCTTCACAAAGGTCTTAATCCCCAAGAGTGAACCCCAACTTGAATAAAAGTAGAGCTGAGCGGCACTAAACGGCCCCTGGTTTTTAACAAGCTGAATAAACTTTAGAGCACCAATATTTTGAGTGTTACCAATTAAAGTACTATAGAGAATATAAGTACAATTACTCAAAAAAGTTCCATGCTTTAAAATGACATAGGTTAAATTATGAGCATTATTTCTTTGGTTCAACAACTCTATAAAGTGATCATGATTAGAGTTGTGCCGTACCCACATGGTATTATCAAAGTATAGCTTTCCTTTGGTTTTCATATAAAGGCAAAGGTCTAACTCCCACTGTGACCCATTGCCAACACCATGTTCTGAAGCAAGTTCTGTATCCAGTAAAGGAAGATCTCTTCTAAGAAAGGCCATATTAACCCCTTTTAGAACACTCACCTCTTGAGAACTCAAAACATTCTGATGATGATTGCCAGTAACTTTTCCAAAATAAGAAAATCGTCCAACTATACTCTTGTCATAAGGATAGTGAGGATCACTCTCCCCTGTAATCAAGTCAGGGCCACCAACTCCCACAAGATTAGGATCTCTTTTAAAATGTCCTAGTAACTTAGAAACCCAATCTTCTGGCGCTTCGGCGTCATCATCAAGAAAGGCCACAATATCTTCTTTAATTATCTCTAGACCTGCATTCTCAGCAGCTATAACCCCTGGCACTTCAACACAGAGGGCATTAAACTGAGTAAAACCACTTAGCTCTTGTGAGTACTTTTCAATTACTGCTTTACCTAACTGGTCAACTTCTCGGTAAACAACAATGACCCTATCAGGTGCTCTACTTTGATTAAGTATAGACTTTAAACATAGCTCTAACTTATCAGGACGCTTCCAAGTAGGTACGAGAATAGCAATACTCTTTTCCAAACTAATTTACTCCCCTTTATTATCGATTTCCTAAAACTCGATGACTACTTCATTATACACAAATTCATTCAAGGAGGATCATTTTTCAGGCTCGCTACCCTTTACTGACAAGGCTACAATATTAGCATGAATATTAATTTCTTAGTACATGATTGCTATCCCGAAATTGGCCATACAAGGGCCATGATTGAAGTCTTTAGAAAAATGAAACCTGAATCTATTAAAAAGATTCGTATCATTTGCTTCACCAGTGCAAATGCTGAGATTCTATGGCCACAGCATCCTGAAAAAATTGAAATTATTCAAATACCCTTTCAAAATTTAAAGCCTTTTCTCATTAAGGCCATCTTCTTTCAGCTCTATACTTGGATCTTTAAGCGCGATCTTCTCTTAGAAAATTCTAAAACAATTACTATGGGTGTCTGTTCATTAATCGGTGATATCGTTAATATTCAATTCTCCCATCAAATCTGGGAAGAGTT
>CALHBL010000391.1 GCA_937930825.1 uncultured Bacteriovoracaceae bacterium | reverse complement strand
GGTTTGTTGCCATCAGTCACTCTTCCGCTGAAGGGGAATGTCATATTTTTTTTAATTTTAACTAGAGGGACTCTCTTTACTTTTTTTTTGATTTTCATAAAACCATATCGGCCTAAGATTCTATTGCTAGGAGCAATGCTAAGCTTGATTTGCTCAATAGGTGTTCTGTCTAAGATGATCTTAGTAATCTTCTTCTCTGTAGTTCTTCTTTTGCTCTTATCTAGTTGGCGCTCTATTAAAACACCTTTTTTATACTTTACTACATTTTTATTAGTTTTTTTAAGTACTTCTTTTATTAATGTTTCATCCACCGCTCAGCTCAGAAATAAAGTTTATGCAAGATTTGCAGTTTCGAACAAGTCTATCCCTGTGAATGAGACGCTCATCGAACCCTTTATTGAAAAAAAAGACGATAAAAAAACGTTTCAAGATAAAACAAAAAATATCGTTAAAGAAAAGCTTAGTCGACAAAGTAAAAAGTTTCTGTCTCTCTTTATAGAGAGATGGATTGGAACAGAAGGAGTAATGGCAGTAATTTCTTATAGAGGCATTGGTATGGATCTCTTTATAGATTCCTGGTTTGAAAAAGGGTATCGAGGTAAGCCTATTTATAAAAAAATAGCTAACCCCAGTCATTATGATTTTGTAGTGAAAAATAGTAACAAGAAAAAGGTGTCTACTAGTGTGTCTGGCCCGATAGCTTTTTTTTACTATTCAGGTAGTCATTTAATACTATTTATAGGAATGCTACTTCTGAGCTTTTTTTTAGCGAGCATTGAAGCCTTGATCCACTTTTTTATCCAACTAAAATCAGCTAGCTTTTATGTAGGATCAATCATTGCTTTTGATTTTTTCCAATTTGGTATTTCACCTTTATCCTTCTTTAAATATCTTTTATTCACTATTACTTGTATATTAATATTCGATAAGATTTGTCGAAAAACTCTAAGCTTTCTAAGTTTAAGGGAGGATTCCTACAATGAGCAATTTAAGTAAAGAATACTTAGTAAGTAAAATATGTAATAAACTCACCAAAGATAGCCTGAACTTAAGAGAAGCTTACAAGAGTTCAAAATCTAAAGTAGGCGTATGTTTTTTTTATTTAGATGATTTATTACCAAAAGAAGATGCTCTAGAAATCTATAAGGCTTTTCAAAAAGAAAAAGAGCCTTGGAGATTAATGGACTCATTTAGAGAAAAAAAGTATACATCTAAGAATTTTGAAGCTTTTCCAAAAATTTTAGAAAATGTAACCTTTGCGCTTCAAGATCGAAGGGTTATAGCAATCATTGAAGAAATTACAGGTATAGGAAGCATGGATGGAGACCCAACATTATATGCCGGAGGCTTAAGCATGATGAATAAAGGTCATTTTCTCGGACCTCATATTGACAATTCACATAACCAAGAGCGAACAAGTTACAGGCGACTGAATTTACTTTATTACGTGACACCAGATTGGAAAAAAGAAAATGGAGGTCACTTAAACCTTTGGGATAGAGAAGTTAAGACATCTGTTGAAGTGGAAAGTTATTTTAATCGTTTAGTAGTAATGGAAACTACTCCCTGGTCTTGGCATTCTGTTAGTAAGGTCAAAACTGAAGGACAACGCTGCTGTGTTTCGAACTACTTCTTTTCACAAAACTCTACAATAGATAGGGAGATTTTTCATGTTACAAGCTTTCAAGCACTACCGGAAGAAAAATTTATGAGAGTTATTTGTACTCTAGATAATAAACTTAGGTCTATTGCAAGGCTTGTAAAGAAGAATGGATTTGGACAGAAAGATGTGTATGAAAAAAAATAATGGTTAAGTCAGTCCTGATAATAATTTTAATTTTAGGTTTTCTTACCTTCCCGGCTTTGGGATTTTTTATAGAGCCAGGCATAGATATTTTCCCTCGCTCTCAATACAAAAAAACGATAGGTAGTTCAACCTTTAAGTATAAAGCAACCATATCCAATTTTTCATTACGTACAGGTATTACCAGAGAAGAGGTAAGTGTTGGGCTGATTTATTCTAGAACAGTTTTAAACTTTAGGTATCGAATTTTTACACCGGCTAATATAGGCTCTACAGGAAACCTTTAGAATAGAAGCCATGAGAACGGAGGATTCTTCTTTAGTTACCAATTAGGAGATAATTATCGTGTTATGGCCTCTTGTTTCATTTTTAGTAAACTAAAAGTACAGAGTGATGACTCGGGTGCAAATCCAACATCTGAAGGAGATATATATCGAGCCTCTGGCTTTGAACTTGAAGTGAATAGGAAGCTTTATATGAATATTCTCATAGGTATCGGATGGAGAAGAATATCACTTGATGAATTTGAAGATGGACCAAGTGGTATAAAAATTGGGCTTCCTAATGGTGCTACTAGTAAAGGACAAATTGATTCTATTTTCTTGAAAATGAGTTATTTTTTAGAACTTTCTCAAATATTATAAATATTAGGCTTATAAAATCTCAAATTCTTAGAGTCTTTGAACCATTCAATGGTTTTGCTAAGTCCTTCGTCAATTGTAAATTGTGGTTTGAAACCTGTAAGTTCATTAATTAAGGTGTTATCACACCACAGTCTTTTGACTTCGGACTTTTGTGGTCTAATTCTTTGCTCATCAGTGATAAATTTGACGTCACTACTCATTAACTTTTTAATTTTATTGAGAGTATCCTTAACAGATATCTCATAGTTTGAACCAATATTTACAACTTTTCCAATGGCATCATTACATTGTGCAAGCTGGTAAAAGCCATTACAGGTGTCGTAAACATAATTAAAATCTCTTGTCGGGCTTAAATCTCCTAGTTTAATTTCTTTGATACCTGAGGCTATCTGCGTAATTATCGTAGGAATGACTGCTCTGGCCGATTGTCGAGGTCCATAAGTATTAAATGGTCTGACAGTTGTCAGAGGTAATTCAAAAGAATTGTAAAAACTCATTGCCATTGCATCGGCTGATATTTTGGAAGCACTGTAGGGAGACTGAGGCCGTAGAGGGTGTAGCTCATCAATAGGTACATATTGTGCAGTCCCATAAACCTCAGATGTGGAAGTATGAATAAAGCGCCTACAACCATTTTCCATGGCGGCCTTACACATGTTGACAGTACCATTTATATTTACATCCACATAGCTGGCCGGGGCAACATAAGAATAAGGAATAGCTATGAGAGCAGCAAGATGGAAGATAGTATCGATTTCTTTTGTTATTTCATTACAAAAGAATGGGTCGCTAATATTTCCAGTGACAACTTCTATTTCGTTAAGGCAGTCGACTTGCTCAAGCCAACCCCAGTTGTTAAATGAATTATATAGGGACAGGGCCCGAATTTCGTAACCTTTAGCATGGAGATACTCAACTAAGTGGGAGCCTATAAAGCCGTCCGCACCCGTTACAAGAATTTTTTTCATATATTTTCTTCCCAAGTTTATTCATTTAAATCTTTAACATACCAATTGATACATTCCTTAAGTCCGTCTTTAACGCTATATTTGGGTTTATATCCCAAGCTTGTTTGAGCGCTTTCAATACTGGCCAATGAGTGCTTGATATCACCAGCACGAAAATCGGCATATAGGGGTTTTGCTTCTTTCAGGCTTAGTTGATCAGTAATAATGGAATAAAGCTGATTTAGAGTAATACGCAGTCCAAATGCACCATTGAACACCATGCTCTTGGCCGGTAATTTTTTAGTGATTGCCGAGAGTATATTCAGCTGAACAATATTATCAATATAGGTAAAGTCTCTGCTCGTTTCTCCGTCACCATTTATGACAACTTGGTCCCCTCTAAGAACTTGCTGAATCCATTTTGGAATAACAGCTGCATAAGCTCCATTGGGGTCTTGTCTTCTTCCAAAAACGTTGAAGTAGCGAAGTCCGACGAGCTCGATTTCATAAACATTAGCAAA
>CALHBL010000390.1 GCA_937930825.1 uncultured Bacteriovoracaceae bacterium | reverse complement strand
ATTTAAAAAACCCCATCAGTAGCGTCAGCGGAAAAACGCCAGAACTTAAACCAACTGATCACTGGTTTCTTGATATGTTTAGCGCGACCAATGAGCTTAAAGAATGGCTAGAATCCAAGAAGAAAACTTGGAGAAAGAATATCTTAACGGAGGTGCTCGCCACCGTCGCCCCAACAGTAACCTTCTCCAATAAGAGTGAGCCAACTTTTAAAGAAATTAAAGAGCAGCTTCCCCCCCATAAGAGTAAGTATGCCGCCGGTAAGAAAGTTTCCGTCTCCTTTGAAAACCTTGAAGAATTTCATCAGGGAAGAAAGGCCTTGGAAGAAGCTGGTGTAGAGTGTGAAACTCAAGACGGCTGGGCCTACCGCTCAATAACTAGAGATGTTAAATGGGGAATCCCCGTCCCTTCGGATATAGATGAAACTATGAAGGATAAAACCCTCTACGTCTGGCCTGAATCACTCTTGGCCCCGCTTTCTTTTACAAAGGTCGCACTTAAGAACAAAGGAAGGGACCCCCAAGATTATAAGAAATTCTGGTATAGTGAAGATAGTGGTATTTACCAATTCATAGGCCAAGATAATGTCTTCTTCTACGTCCTCATGCAAGGAGCGATGTGGATTGGCTCAAAGAAGAATCCTCAAGGCCTGCCGGCCGATGGAGACCTGCAGCTAACAGATGTTTTTAGCTCCTATCACCTCCAAGTTAACGGCGAAAAAATGTCCAAGACAAAGGGTAATTTTCTCACTGGTGATGACCTTCTTAAAAAGTATGACTCCGATCAAATAAGATACTTCCTCAGTATTCTCAGCTTAACAGAGAAGAACTCAAACTTTGATGAAGATCACTTAAAAGAAAGGAATGCCTTCTTGGCAGGGCCTTTAAACGCAGCTTTTGAAAAGCCAATTTCGGCCATTCATTCTAAATTCAATGGCAAAATCCCCGCAGGGAAATTAATCGGAAAAACTGAAAAGGAAACTCTAAAAGTAATCCCTAACTATTATAAGATGATGCAAAAAGGGGAATACGCTAAGATTCTCTTTGCCGTAGAAAATTATGCAAGAGTAATCAATAGTCTCTTTAGTCAGTTTAAACCTCACGATGACAGACATGATGAGGGCGAGCGCTGTGATGCGATTTTCTCATGCTTCTATATTTTAAAGAATTTGGTGATCATGCTTCACCCCTTTGCTCCTGAAACGATCGACCGCCTCAGGGTTTCTCTCAACCTTCCAGAAGATGTTTATCACCTTGATAATCTTGGCGTCCCAATGGAAGAAGGCTCAGTTATTGGAGAGAAGGACACTTACTTTAAGGCCCAAGAATGAATTCAAAGAGTCAATTTAGAGAACGTTATCATTAGTTGATAAGCTATAAGTCAGAAGAAAAAGTCCCTGCCTCGAACGACGAGGAAAGTGAAAACTCTTCACCTGACCAAAGTCGCCCATTTTATAGAGCGTTTCATAACCTCTTAAGTTGTAGATTGGATTGAATCTTCTAGAGGTAACCACAATATCGATAAAGATACTCTCATCAGCAAGTAAGCTAGAAAACTCTTCTTTAATTTCTTCAGGAGAAACCAAAAGGTTCATCCCAAGTGGCCTAGAATCACTATTTTTTTCTTGATCACCTAAGTCTAAGAACCAGCCTCCGACTTTCTTATGAGAATCGACACCAGAAACCTCGACTCTAACCGTAACATCATCCCTTGCCACATCTCCTGTGGTCAAGTGGTGAAGCTGAAGCCAAAGCCCCTTTGCTTCTACCTTCTCGCGTAGAGATAATTGTGATGAGAACACGCTTTGAGTGAGCATTAGAGTGGCAAGTAGTAAGATTATCTTCATGGTCTATTCCTGATAAGAATTCATTTATGGATAACTATACCGTTTTTATGAAAAAATATGAGACCAGTGTAAAGATTCTATATCTGCCTAAAAATTAAACAAAGAAGCTTCTTTATCGTCTTAAAGACGATGAGTAAGGTAAGAGCTAAGCAACCTAAAAAAGCATAGGTAATATGACCTATGCTTTTAAACTTAAGAATTATCAGACGAACATCCTTGAAATGGCGTCTCAGCGAAAGCTCGCAGCGTTAGCGTGCTTCCCTAATATTCTTTAAACTCTTAGAGCTCTTGCCCAATAAGTCTTAGTGCAAGTGTTTCTAACTTTGCTTTGAGAATATTGCCGCGATTCTGATCTCTTTGTGCCTCTGGGTGTATTTTACGACTTATCCAACAACCTGTTGGTGAATAGATCAGCTCCATTTGACCAGTGAATTCATCTGCTGTGAAATCATATGCTCTTCTCACAGAAAGGTGATCTGTACTCTGGCCAGGCCCAGGCATCATCATGCAAATAATCTGGCTATGGGAAGTCGTAACTTTTGCATTTGATAAGTGAGTGATGTCTCGCTTTAAAAGTTTAAAGACAAAGGAGTTTAACCTCTCTTGAGACACCTCTTCTTCTTCAAAAGTGAATAAGCGGGAGTTAGTACGGCTTCCCTTACTCACTGAAACTTTCATCATAGAATCCTCATCAACACTTACGGTAATCTTATTAACGAATTGCTGATTCCCTGAATAGTTCTGAGTTGCAAAGCGGTAGTTGGCAATTTCTGCGGCGTAAGAGCTTGAGCAAAGAATGAGCGTAATAAGTAGTGTGCGGAACATAGTGATCTCCTGTTTTTAGGTTTGAGTTATTTCTCAAATGGTTTAGCAGGATCTTTTTAGTCACATATTAAAAATAACTATAGATTTTTCTAATTAATTTATATACTTTCAGCTAAGTATTATATTAACTATGTATTCCATGTTACTGAAATCTTATGAAAAAAACCATATTCGACTATACTCACTACAAGAAGTACCTCCATGAAAAAGTTATACACTCTCCCAATAAGGGAAGGGGTATGAAAAGAAATATGGCGAACTACTTAGGCTGTCAGACCGCCTATATCAGTCAAATCTTCAATCAGCATGTTAACTTCTCTTTAGAGCAAGCTGTTAAGCTCAATCAATTCCTAGAGCATGGTAAGAGCGAATCCAAATTCTTTATTCTACTCTTGCAACACGAGAGGGCCGGCACCAAGGAGCTGCAATCATTCTTTAGGCAGGAGATGATGGAGATATTAGAAAGAAGAGGAAACCTTAAAGAGAGACTGGGCATAGCCAACTCCCTTGATGAGACAAATCAACATATCTACTACTCTGCCTGGTACTATGCTGCCATCCATATCCTGCTCTCTATTCCCGCCTACCAAAGACCCAGGGCCATTGCAGACCACCTCAGACTTCCTCTTAAGCAAACACTCGAGGTTTTAGAGTTCTTAGTAACAACTGGTCTTGCCACCCAAAAGGACGATCACTATGAAATAGGTCTTACTCGAATTCATCTAAGTAAAGAGAGTATTCAAATAAGGCGGCATCATACTAATTGGCGGAATCAAGCGATTAACTCTATTGATAAGAATGACAAGAATGATCTGCACTACTCTAGTGCACTTTCAATGAGTCATGAGGACGTTCCTCAAGTGAAAGAGATTCTTATTCAGGCCATTGAAGAGTGTAGAGAAGTTATCAAAATCTCCAACGAAGAGAGGCTTCAAGTACTCACAATGGACTTCTTCGCTATTAACGAAGCCGACAAGTAAGACTTAACTCTCGCACAAGGTAAGGCACGAGCAACTCTTCTTTCATTTCCAACATATTTTCAGAGTTTGAGTTAAAAGGCGCTTCAACACAAACCCTGCTTGATCCCTTGTTGCGGCAAACAGAAAAGGTCATGCCCCCTTTCTTTGAGGAAACTTCAATACTATATTTTCGTACCCCTACTGAAGGG
>CALHBL010000389.1 GCA_937930825.1 uncultured Bacteriovoracaceae bacterium | reverse complement strand
GGATGGTATTAAGGTTCAAGGTACGCGCCGTTAGGCGTGCTGCTTGAGTTCCTTTCCAGTAGCGGTATATAAATTTGGGGTAACTGCTATTTGCTTAGCTTATCCCTAATGCCAGCGAGCAAGTCAATGCTGCATTTTAGTTGACGAAGGATTTTTTCTTGTTGGGCCTTCGTGGTAATAGTCTCTCTTTCTTTAAGTAGTTTTCTCACGAATAGAACTAGCTCTTTGCTTTTAAAGTTCTTCAGCTGCATCTTGAGTTGATTGCGTACTAATTTGGGAAGATCCTTGTAGTAGGAATTAAAGTAAACACTCTTTTGAAGTGGTTTAAAATCACATGATCTCTTATTGCAATCAATGATAGTGATATCTTTCTTTTTGTTAAATTCTTCAAGTTGCATACAACTTAATTTAAAAGTCTCATCAAAGTCTTCTGGATAATACTTATATATTAAGCCCTTTTTATTTTTTACAGCTGCAATACCTATATTTTGATTGGTAATAATCCCGTCCACATTTCCAACAAGTAAGTCAGTCAATAACAAGTGGGCAGTTTCAAATTCTGCAATCAGGCCTGTGTCTGATTTAAAAATTGGTTTGGGGTAAGTATCCTTAAATTTTATTTTCAAGTTAGAGTCAGACCATATCCCAAGGTAGAGAGTCTTTTTGTTTACCCTGATAATCGCTGTTTCATTCGTTGGAATCGTCATGAATTTATAGATAAGGTAGGCTATCTCTTCGTTGACGCTGTAAGGGTGAAGCTTAATTTTCTTAAGTTTTTGACCTTTGACTTCTATTTTATCAATAGATTTTAAGATAAAACTGGGATGAGAAATTTGCTTTGTTAAGTATCGATCCAACCTTGTTCGACCCGTCAGGTATACTATTCCATGATCGTACTTCTTAGAATTTAATTCAAAGGGCAGTTCAGTAAAGAAATTGTCGACTGTAAGGATAGAGTTAATATTTCTTGAGAAACTTAAGTTTTCTACTTCGAAGGAAAGAATCCTATTACTAGTGAGTAACAAACCTATAGCTAATAAGAATCTCAAATCGCCCCCTACTTTTTATACAAATCTAATGACTATATAATATTAGAGGTTTTAGCAAGATTGGTATCAAAAAATAGAATTAAAGATACCTCTGAAGAATCTGTAAGTTGAACCAATCCTTAAGAGTATTAAGTCTAGAACAAAAATCCCTGCGAAACGTCCGGCCTTAGATCTATTTTCAACATAGATGTGAAAATTAACTCTAAGAGTCAGATGGGATAAGTCAGGTTTTTGCGGATAGCATTGATTTAAGGCAGAAGTATAAGCTTCTGAGAGTGTAACCGCCACTCTTCGATCATTATTTCCATAGGACTCGCTAAACATATCTATGGTCTCATCTGTAAAGCCCTCGTGAAAGAATGTCATAATCATTTGGTTAAAGTTTCGAGAAGGGAATATTCCAGCATGCAGTCTATCCTGCCATTTATTAAAAGCGGCAAGATCTGGCAACGCCCTACAAGCTTCAAGAGTATAACTCTTAATTTGCGCTTGGGTATAAGGGCTCTTCGCCTGAGTGGGAAGGAGAGTAAGGAGAAGTAGAGTTGTAAATATTTTTTTCATTGCAGGAATATGTCTCAAAGAAATACCCTTTGGCCACAGAATCCTTTACTATTTATAGAGTTCTCGTTGGACTTACATCTGGTCTCTTAATTACTGAAGATAATTTAGTGATCATGCTTCGCGTGATTAAGAAGTAAGTGATGAATAGAAATTTTATGACAGGGGATAGAATGACAAAAATAATTTTAGTTACAGGAGCAACAGATGGACTAGGCTTTGAAGTAGCTAAGAAACTAAAGCTTTTGGGGCATAGAGTTATAGTCCATGGCCGCAATGCAGATAAATTGAAGAGAGTTGCAGATGAACTCGAAGTGGATTCACTCAAAGCCGATTTTTCGAACTTAGCTGAAGTAGTTTCTATGTCTCAAGAGATAGTAGAGAAGTATCAGAAAATTGATGTCTTGATTAATAATGCCGGTGTTTTTAAAACCTCAAAGACTAAGAATGCTGATGGTTATGATATTCGCTATGTTGTGAATACCTTCTCCCCTTATATTCTAACAAAGAAGTTATTACCTATTTTGAAAGAGGGAAGAGTTATTAACCTGTCTTCCGCAGCTCAGTCATCAGTTGATTTAGATGCGATGCTAGGTAAGGTTGAAATGACTGATTTTGAAGCTTACGCCCAAAGTAAGCTCGCTCTTACGATGTGGTCTAGATCTTTAGCTAATGAACTTGGAAGTGATGGGCCTGTTATTATTGCCGTCAATCCAGGTTCTTTACTGGCAACTAAAATGGTGAAGGAAGGTTTTAATACTTCTGGAAATGATATTAATATAGGCGTTAATATTCTTACCGGCCTCTCTTTGGACCCAGAACATGAAAAACACTCGGGAGACTACTTCGATAATGATAGAGGTGACTATGCACCACCACAAGCAGATGGACTTGATGATAGTAAAGCAGAAAAAATAAGAGAAACGATAGAAGGAATTATATAACATTGCGAGACTAATAAAATATTAAAAGACTCATTACTATAGGTCCTATAAATAGAGTCTTACCAAGGTGCTGTGTTGAAAATTCTTGTAGGTGTAGTTACATTCTTCGTTCTTATTGTGATCCTAATAGGGGCCATACTCAGAAATCCAATCCTATCATTTGATGATGCCAAACTACTTGATACTATGCCCTCAGCAAATAAGCTTAGAGAGTATGTTGAAGAAATCGTTGGTATTAAACCGTTTAGAAAATCCTCAAATATTGATTCGTTAAACCGAGTTGCCGATTATATCCATGGCGAATTCTCAAAGCACTGCCCTCAAGTAGAATTTCAAGAGTATGAAGTAAATGGCGACAGCTATAAGAATGTCATTTGCTTCTTTCCAGGAAGAGATAAAAGAAGAATTGTTATTGGCGCTCACTATGATGTTTGCGGGGATCAAGATGGTGCGGATGATAATGCTAGTGGCGTCGCCGGCACCATTGAACTGGCAAGACTTTTAAAAGAGAATGAGAGTGAGCTTATTCATGATCTTGAAATTGTTGCCTATACTTTAGAAGAGCCTCCTTATTTTAGAACTGAGGCCATGGGCTCCTATATTCACGCTAAGAAACTCCGGGAGGGAAATACTGATGTGGCCTTTATGACCTCAGTGGAAATGATTGGGTATTTTAGCGGCGAAGATTGGAGTCAGGACTATCCGGTCTCCTTGCTCTATGCCTTTTATCCAATTAAAGGAGATTTTATTACACTCATTGGCGGCGTCAAGGAGTATTGGCAAACTAGGCAATTGAAGAGTTCTTTGACCCCTTCAATGGATATTCCTCTCTATAGTTTAAATGCCCCTGCTGTCATCCCAGGAGTGGATTTTTCAGATCATCTAAATTACTGGAGGTTTAATTATAACGGCTATATGATCACTGATACTTCTTTCTATCGAAATTCAAATTATCACAAAGTAACAGATACAATGGATAAGTTAAATTTTAAAAAAATGGCCGCCATCGTGCGTGGGCTCTATGGCCTGGTTACTGCAGACTATAATTGAGCTCCTCGTAAATACAGGGCCTAGCTCTTAGGGATAGAAAAACAAACCGTTGTTCCTGCCTCTGAATTAGGGTCAATCCAAATCTTTCCGTTGTGGCGCTCAATGATACGCTTTGCGTGTGCTAGTCCTGTCCCAAGGTTATCACTATTTTCTCCAAGCCCAGACTTATAAAAGAGGTCAAAAACGCGCATATGGCCTGAAGGGTGAATTCCTTGTCCATTATCTTTTATAGAAATCATAACTGTCTGTTCATCTTCCACACTACTGATTATGACACTAGGTTTTCGCTCAGGCATGCGGAATTCAATACTATTTTTAATAATTTCTTTAAAAACAGTTTCAATTTGAAGAGAGTCACACTTAATACTAGGAAGCTTAGAGGATTCAATAATCGTTTCAGTTTTCTCTATAATTGGCCGCATTTTCTTAAGGCAATTCTTTAGTGCCAGATCAAGGCTAGAGATAACTAGTTTTGAACCACTCGTTCTGATCCTAGAGTAGACCAATAATTGTTCTAGCATACGGTTCATTAAAGTGAGGTGACTTGAAAGCTGATTAAAACCTTCTGGTCTTTTACTTCCAAGATCTTCACCCATAATCTTCAGAGCTGAAGAGGCGTGGCGTAGTGGCTGAAATAAGTCATGTGAAACATGATAGGTAAAATCGTTTAGGCTTTCTATTATTTGTTTTAGATCTGAGCGCTCTACTGATTCACTAATGTCCACTAAAGTTATAACAATTCCCGCACCATCTAGCTCAGAAGAATGATTATCTGAAGGGTCGTCAGAACGCTTATCAGCAGCAGGAGTAGGGGAAATACTAATGACAAAGGTTTTATTGAAATGCACGGCCTGAAAGACAGAGCCTTCACCCTTTAGCTTTGCCAGTTTAAGCTTTGAAATAACTTCTTTATGTTCAAAGTTAAAGCTCAACTCTGTTATGGGGCGTCCTATGTCATGAATCATTAAGTTGATCAATGAATCAATTCCGGGGTTGAATCTACGAATTCTTAAACCTTCCCCTAGGAAAACGACGCCTATTTTGCTACTTCGCAGGAGAAATTCAATATCAAAGTTGGCCTCTTTGATTTCTTCAAGCTTAGCTTTGTATTCAGAATTGACCGTGGTTAATTCTTCGTTAACTGAATGAAGTTCTTCGTTTGTAGATTGAAGCTCTTCATTGGAGGATGAGAGTTCTTCGTTTGTAGATTGAAGCTCTTCATTAGTAGCTTCCTGCTCTTCTACGAGTGTTTGTAAGTCGTTTCGACTTTGCGTAAGCTCACTCTCAAGGTCGACAATTCGACTTGTTTGGTGCTGGGATTGAGAAACATCTTCAACAATGATGGAGCTAGTATCAACCTCACGGTTCGTTTCTTCAATTTCAATTAGGATTAAGGAGATATTTGTGTCTACTTTCTGCCTAAGGGGCTGAAAAAGTATATCTATGGTAGATAATTGCCCTCGATCTTTTGTTATGTGAGCATTTTCTAAGAGAACTTTAGAATTCTTAGAGCTAACTTTAGAGAGGCCTGAAGAGATATAATCAGCAAGATCACTTCCAAGCATCTCTGTTATATGGGGTCTTAATTGTCCGGGGGAAACTTTTAAATACTTTGCTGCATCTCCAAAGACATATCGGATTTTGCGATCACTTCCGACCAAGAAGCCAGAGTCCATTCTTAGATTTAAAATTTCTTCGTAAGTTTTAAGTAGTTGGGCTTCTTTACGACTTGAGTAAGTCTCAGCTTGCTTTCTCTGAGCAATAGGGACTCCTCTTTGGTAATTAGTCGAGGTATTACTCACTAAGTTAATTGTGGCGAGCCGGGTATCTTTGATCTTTTTGAAAACTCGATGTTTAGAGCTGATCGTTTCAAATTCTTCTTCAAGAGCACCCAGAGACTCACTCAGCCCTAGAAAGAGAGTTCCATTTACTTTTAGTCCACAGTGAAAGTAGCTGAGAACCTTTTGTTGAAGCTTGGGAAGAAAGTAGATCAGCATATTTCTGCAGCTTATAAGGTGCATTTGAGTGAAGGGAGGGTCATTGAGGACATTATGTTGGGCAAATGTAATCATCCTGCGAATTTTATTAGAAATAACAAGTTCGAAGGCATCTCTTTGAAAATATTTTTCCAGCCACTCTGGCTTCAACTCTGAAATGATATTCTCCGTAAAACGGCCAGATGCTCCTGTGCTGAGTGCTGTGCGATCGATATCCGTTGCAAATATTTTTACGTCTCGATGAGTGGAGTTTTTCTCAAAATACTCAGATAATAAAATAGCGAAGGTGTATGCTTCTTGCCCTGTAGAGCAGCCGGCACACCAAATCCTTACAGACTCACTTGGTTTAGTGCTTTCTATTAGTTTTGGAATGACTGTTTCTTCTATATACTCAAAAGTTGAGGTGTCCCTGTAGAAACTTGTTACACCAATGAGCAACTCGTCATGAAGAAGACGGTTTTCGTGAGTATCACGCTTTAAAAACAGTATATAGTCGTCAAGTGTTTTGCACTTATTTACTACCATTCGGCGGTCTATTCGCCTCACAATGGTGTTGCGCCGGTATTCGTTGAAGTCGACCCCTTGGATATCTAGGAGCATATTGAATATAATCCTGAGCTTAACTTCATCTGGTTCAAACTCTTGAATTTGGTAAGTTTCTTCAGTGCTAATTTCTGTAATTTTGCTGCAGATCAATTCGGCCTTTAAAGTAAAATCTACAACTTTACGATTGATTGCACTGACGGGCATTCCATCAAAGCCGCACTGAAGCGGGTCTTGGACCATGACCAGGCCGCCTACTTCGCGCACTTTTGCACAACCAAGGGTCCCGTCACTTCCTGTTCCTGATAGGATAACTGCTGCACACCTATGGAGGAATTCTTCGGCCATTGATCCAAGGAAAATATCTATGGGCAGCTGAAGGAGTGCTTCTTTATTCTGGGGTACCGCCACGAGTGCGCTGTTCTTTGCGACAAGGTTAGTGGATGGACTAATTAAATAAATAGTATCAGCTTCGATTGTGCTAGCTGAGTCAACCATTTTCACGGTGAGACTAGTGAGTCTCTCTAGTAGCTCCGGCATCATGGTCTTGTGAGTTGGAGAGAGGTGCTGGATGACAACAAAGGCCATGCCTGTTGGTTTAGTGACTGTGCTAAAGAAGATTTCTAAAGCCTTGAGTCCACCTGCTGATGCGCCAATGCCTACAATAAAAGGTTTGTTCAGTGGCATACCGTTCTCCTTGTGAGAAGCTTTTAGTTATGAATTTTGAAATTTCAGCAAATGTACTATAGGGGTGCATAAAGTGCATTAAAATAAAATATATAGAAAAATAGATATATGCCTTCAAATATAAAATAAAGCACATATTTCCTCAGAGTATAATGAAAGCCATATAATGGATCCAAAGCTTTAGTTTTAAAAATGTAGCACATGACGTGCTTGGAGGTTTTTATGCAACTAGTTGATCGATTCAATCAAAGCTCCTTAGCGACGATTCCAGAGTATGAAGCAGTTATACCGGATTTCATCGTTGGCATTGTTTGCAGTATTTCAGAGCTTAAATTACTTGATTCACTCTTTCCCTTAATTGGAAATGAAAACTTTTCATTTCTAATCGGTATCGAGGATCTAGAATCTGAAGACCCAGTTTCTCAGTATTATGATAGAGGCTTTCTACCTTGTAGAGATGGCCAATTCCTAAGTCCTGGGCGAGCTTATATTATCCCCCCCAGTACGGGAGTTCGCCTGTATGACGGGCAAGTGTTCTTTACTGAATCTAAGTCCGCTTTAAAGATTGGAGAGAATCTCATAAGCGCTCTGTCTATAGAGTGCCCTACTAGTTCAATTGGTGTGCTTCTAGGCTCAGGCCATGCAAGCTTAGAAAGCCTAAAGTTATTTAAGAAGTCTGGGGGCTATTCCATTTCTTGTAATAAGAAACATCAGCAAAACCCTTACGTTCATAGTTTTGTGAGGCCTGATGACTTAGCAGACCTTATGACTGAACTTAAGCAAAGTTTAGGTTCTCCCGAGCGTGGTTTCAAGTCAGTAGTAGAGTATCGTAGTTTGAATCAGCTCTTCTCTATAGTAAGGGATGAAACACATGTGGATCTTTCTTTGTTTAGTCCTTCACTGGTAAAGCAGGCCGTTAATGCACGTGTAGGGGAGCTCAAAAGTAATAGTCTCAAAGAATATATTAGCACTTTAAAACGTAATCATGATGAGCCCAATTTCTTGCTTGAGAAAATTCTAAATAGTAACAGCTCCACATTTCAATTCACTAAAGAGTCGGCGTCGGGCTTTGCAAAGAAAACGATATATTCGATAGCTTCCCATAGAATCTGGCTTATCAATCCATCGAGTACGGACATCCTTTGGCTTTCTTTAGCTTTTCACAGTGAATATTTACTCAAAGAAGCAAAGCCTTCAGTTAGAATCTTTGTTACGGATTTCTCTCAAAATAGAATAGAGAGTTTATCAAGATGCCTTTACTCAGAAGAGGAGCTAGCATCTCTTCCAAAGGATTGGGTCTCTCATTTTATGGTTGCTAATTCTAAGAGGAACGCAACAGGCTATACTTTTAGTGACAGAGTCAGGAAATCACTGGTTTTTAGTCGCCATAATTTGGTAGAGGCTCAAGGTTTTAAAAGCCTTCAATCTGTGATTATAGGCCCAGCACTTGGCTTACTGCAAGAGGGGCCTCTTAATGAAGCTGGCAAGAGAATTACCTATTCTGTAAAAAATCTTAATGGAGACATCTATTCTAAAGTTAAGCTTGATATCTTAGGACTTGAATCGGTTGAAACGGATATTAGCGGGCTTTTAAGATCACGCCTATTAAATGAAGATCCAGTTTCTCCCTTGCTTTTGACCTCTGCTTATACAGTGCCAATTGAGAAGAGAGTATTTCGCCCTAAGTGGACTGCTGAAAAAGAAAGTCGGGCAAGCACTCTTGAAAAGATTCAAGAGCATAGTCGATTTCCGCAAATTATTATAGATAGAGATAGCGTCCTTAGATATAAATTTGGACCTGTTGATA
>CALHBL010000388.1 GCA_937930825.1 uncultured Bacteriovoracaceae bacterium | reverse complement strand
GGTGGAAACTCTCCTAACATCGGAAGATTACCCAGTATGCTAGGCACAATTCCTAGACGGTAGATAATAATCTCCTGATCAACCATAATAATGACTAATGGCAACAATAGAAAGAAATTATTGTAAGCCTTGCGCAATTTGTTCTATATGTAACTTCAATCTAACTACAACTGGGAAAGTTTATGAAAAAGATCGCTTTAATGTTAATAATTTGCTTCAACTTTACTATCAACGCGCAGGTGAGTATTCCTGAGAATTACAGTAGTTTTTGTATGAATACAGGAGGCTTCTTTAATGATTGGTTAAGTATTGACTTAATAGGCGATACTATAAAGTTTAACTCTCGCCTTGCAGGAAATAAGTATTACTTAGATGAAGCCTTTTTAAACTTAGAGAATGATGATTATTCTATAGAGTTATCAGTTCCTGCAAGTAAATGTGAAATAGATCATGAGAGTTCTCCTGAGCTTCTTTGTGATGAGGTCTCTGCAATAATTGAATTGCGTAATAGCGAAGGAGTAGTAACAAAAAAAGTCAAAGACGTTACTATTAAGCAAGAGGTTATTTCAGAAAGAGAAATTACACTTTCTATTTCTCAAAAAAATAGTAATGATCCTTTTATTACTATTACAAATAATAGTTGCTTTTAGGGCCAATAAAAGTTTAAGAGTAAATCCTTTTATCAACAGCATGAAGAAGATAGAGTTAGTAGATTAGAAAAAGTTAGAATCAACGTAGAAGTTTTAAATCGCAACTGGAGACCAGTTTTGATTTCCAGCGAAAGAATGACAAAGGGCCCTCATAGTACTTATTTTGATACTAAATTTAATTTTATAGAACCCCAAAGCTAATTAGAGATAGGCTTATGTCAAATTTTAAAAACATAAGCCTATTTTTATACGTAATTATAGTGCTAGAAGATTATCACTTACAAACTTCTGTGGTCTCTTTGTTGAATCTCTTCCCTGCTAGAACGATCCTATCAATCTCTTCAAAAGTCAGAGACATTGGGGTAAAACCGCAGGGAATTTTCTCATCATACTTAAGAGCATGATCTAGTTTACTAACGAAATCACTATAGAGTTCTCTTTCAAGAGAATAGATTCTGTTAAAGTCATGAATGAAAGATTGAACCACCTCTTCATGATTCTTTGCTTCTAAGCGCACAATATTTTCAATATGGTTAAACTCAGCACTATAAGACCAGTTAAATGAGCCCGTGTAGAGAGTTTCACCATCAATAATCATATACTTTGAGTGCATCTGCTTGTACAGAAAAGCCCCTGTTCGAATATTGAAGAACTTAATTCTCACATCGACATTATCACGCCCTTTGTAGCGTCCAGCATCCAAGAGAATGGAGAAGTTCTTACTCGTTGAACAATTCTTCTGATACTCATCAGGGCACACTTCTTCTGGCTTGCTATAGCGTTTTGACTTGTGGCCATACTCACCCATAGTAACAACGATATCAACCTTAACACCTCTAGCGGCCGCCCTTTTGATAGCATTATAAAGAGGTCTTAATTTAATTCTGGTCGTCGCTATTTGAATGTGAGTTTGAGCGGAGTCAATTGCCTTAACGAGTTTCTTCGTCATTACCCAGCTCTTTACCTTAGACTTATAAAGTCTCTTATTTACAATTCTAAAGTTATTAATATTGAAGGAAACTTTTGAAGAAGAGCTATCTATTAATCCCATTTCTTTATCGTCATAGTGACCTGCATACCCGATCTCTTTGGCTATTGACCACAGGGTATTGAATTCAATCTGAAAGTTATTAGCAACCCGCTCTTCATGATCAAAGAAGAGGATATTTTCGTTATAATGCTTCTTGGAAGTCAAAGACCAATTGGCCGAACCTGTTATCACACTTGAATTAAAACCATTTCCATCAATAACACCAAATTTATGATGCATTTTTCTTGAAGAGCCTAGATAGCGCACATCAATTCCGAAGGTCTCAAGCCTTACCATTTTTTCAATATTTCTCTTTCTCGATTGATAGCCTTCAAAGAGCAGTCTGATCTTAAGACTTCCCGATCTCAGCTTTGCCTGAGTTTCATCGCTAGCGATAAAAGCTATTATAGGATTCCGCACAGAGGAATCTACATTATAAAGGGCCAAATCAATTTGAGATTCAGCTCTTTCCAAGCGTTCTATTATGGCAGTGAAGGTGTCGTCGTAGGGGTGAAAGAGTGCTGAAACCTTGGCACTAGCACTGCATAGTGAGGCAATCAGAAAAGCAAAGCTAACAATCGTTTTCTTCATAGCGCCCTCAGGTTTAAAGTTTCTCTATCGACAAATAGGCTAACATAGTGAAGCATTTTGTTATAATGAATAGTAGGTTTTTTACCATTCACTTAATGCATGATAAGCTTAGAGACCAACTTCTTTATAAGGACCTTATGAACGATCTCCACTGGCCTTTGACTGTTTTAAGCCGCGCCATTCACTACAAGAATATCACTACTGCTGCAGCGAGCATTGGTTTGAGCCAGCCTCAAATCTCTAGGCTTGTTCAGAAACTTGAAAGGCAGCTCGAGATGCGCTTAATAGACAAAAGCTCTCCACGAGATTCAACCTGGACACCTCAGGCGAGACAATTGGCCCAAATCTATGAAAGAAATACTAAGACTCTTAAGGCCTCATTAGGTCAGCTCAAAGAAGATAATCTTCCCACAAGTCTTAAGATTGCCAGCCTAGAAGGTTTGGCCATGGAGGCCTGCTCACTGGCCAAGAAACTCTTTGATCAGACTTCTATTACTCAATGCTACCTCGATGTCTTTGACCTCAACGAGATAGAAGCCAAATTCTTAACGGGAGATATTGATATAATGTTCTCCTCTAGAATACCGGGTAAGAAGAAGGGCCTGCCTCATAGAGTAATTGGTCACCAGAAAATGCAAAAGAGCGCAACAGATCCCAACTTCGGTATCTTTAGCCCCTTTGAATACTCAAGCTCAAAGAAACCTGCAAAGAGTCAGAAGTTCACCTTGGTGAGCAACTCCCTCTTTGTCCGCGCCCATTGGCTTGAGGAAATAGGCGGTGTCGGCCAAGTCCCAGGCCCTATTCAAAGAGAAGG
>CALHBL010000387.1 GCA_937930825.1 uncultured Bacteriovoracaceae bacterium | reverse complement strand
CTAAAGAATTAAAAGTTAATTTTAAAAACTGTCAGCAGTGTAGAGGAACTCTTTGGACACCTGTTTTCAATAGGCTCTCCGCTAGCTATCCTATCGCCATATGTGGGGCCAGTCGATGTGGTGAGAGGAATCAACACCCCTGTTTAAAGATGACGTCTTTAAAGAGTCCAATTAGCTGCGATGAAGCTAAGAGGCTGGTGTACTGCCAAAGTGGAAAGCAGATTATTTGTCTGGGGTCGGGGTTTCTAGAGTGCCGTTAATGATAGCTTCAATAAGCTCATTCTTTCGTACTTCCTTGCCGAGGAACCTTGCCTGAATAAGACCAAATGCTGTTTTTTCTAAATGCTTAAGCCTTGTTGCCTGATGTTCTGGATTGCTATGGGTGAATTTGCAGTCATCAAGCCCTGCAAAAACTTTCTGACAGTACTTTAAGGGTGCTAAGAAAGTTGAATACTTATTCTTTATTTCACCACTTTTATTAAAGACTAGCTTAGCACCGCTTAAGTAGAGGGTGCCATCAGGGTTTCCGAGAATAGGAGTCTTTGAAATTCTTGCATGGGAGAACTTTCCCTTTGTTGCAATGACAAGGTGGATAAGGTTGGGAGGGAGTTGGTCTAGAATTTTCTCGAGTGGTGAATCCTTTAAGCACTCAGTATCTTCTTCGATTTTTGAAAAAGGCATAATCTTACTTGTTACTTTATTGTCGCAGGTATTCTTTCCATTATAGATGAGTATATTGAATTGAGATCCAGCACTATTTAACTTTTTCTTGAGCTTTAAAATTGCTGTTGTTGCCCCCTTAAAGTAGTGCCCTTGAAGATCTTTCTTTTGAGCTTCATTGATACTATCCAGCTCTGCGATACCTACTAAGCCTATTTTAATAAAGCCTTTGTCGAGTACGCGCATATTGAGGCTATTCCAAATAGAGGTATTGCTCGTTGTCTTAATTGAAATGGTATTAGAGTTTAGCCAATCAATGGGAAATTCATTTTCCAGTGTTTGCTTGGAAGAGATGAGTTCATAGTGGGAGAGCAGTACTGCATCTAGTGGCATTTTTGCCAAACTTGAAAGAATGATTGTGTTCTTCTGGGATGAATTTACCTTCTCTAAAAGTGGCGGCCCACTAATTATAATACTTTGATCACCGAATTTCTCTTTAGCTATATCTAAATAGCTGGCAATTGTTGAGAGGCCTCCAACCTTAAGCACTGCGGGCATTTGCTTAGGAGAAAGGGGGGGGCGCAGTTGATCTTTAGCATAAATGGCACGAGATAAGTCTTTGGTAAAGAATAAGTAGATTTCACTGTGATTGAGAAGGGAGCTATTCCAGCGAGGAAAGGAGTTTATATTCTTAATTTCATCTTCATCTTCACAGCCAACGAATAGTAAAAGACTACTTATTAGAAGAAGAGTTAGTTTACGCATGGTTAAGCCTTTGAGTGATTAATAAGAGCCAATCTTAGAGAGCTTCTTATAGGCGCTAAGCAGAGACTTTAAAATCTTCTCGTGACCATCTTCAGGTGAGCAAGTACCAAGGCTTATTCTGACAGCTCCTCGCCCAACATCATCAGTAACTCCCATTGCTTTGAGAACTTTCGAAGTTGTTGGTTCATTGTCAGAACAGGCACTAGAAGTTGTGACATATATATCATTAGATTCTAATTCAATTTGGACAGCTTGACCGTGAATACCGGGAAGAGAGATAAAGCTTGTTCCCCCTAATCTTGGGGCATCTTCACCCATGATTACAAGCTCTGGGTATTCCTTTCGTATACTGGCCTCAAAATTATTTCGACTAGCTTCTAACTTCTTTAATTTTTCTTGCTTCTCTGAAAATGTATTCATGGCAACAGCAATTGCTTCAAAGCCAATATAGTTTTGAGTTCCACCTCTGAGATCTTTTTCTTGGCCACCACCGATAATATGAGGCTTGAGTAGGTTAGTGTCTTTGGCCAGAACAAAGCCTGCACCAGTCATCGCGCCTATCTTATGTCCAGCTGCAAAGGCAAAATCAATATTAGATTCTTTAAAGTTAAAGGGTGCCTTGCCAATATATTGAGTAGTATCGCAGACAAAGGGAGTTTGAGAATGAGCGCAGGCCGCTCCGATTTCTTTATAGGGTTGGATGACTCCAGTTTCATTATTTGCGGCCATAACTGAGACCATCGCAACTTTACCAGCATACTCACTTAGGAGAGTTTTTAGTGATTCGATATCACACTGACCATTGGGAAGTGTCGGGATAATTTGAACTTTATAACCTTCATCTTGCTCATAGAAGCGAGCGCACTTAATGACGGCAGAATGTTCAATGCCAGAAATAAATATTTGGTCCTTACCAGTAGCTTCTCTTTGTCCGTGCAGCAGGCTGAAGAAGACTTGGGAGATGCCTTCAGTAGAGCCAGAATTGAAAATAATATTCTTTGGAAGTGCGCCAACGTTCTTGGCGCAAACTGCTCTCGCATTTTCCATGCCCATCTTACACTTTTGACCCATGTGGTGAATAGCATTCGGGTTAGCAAAGGGGCCGCTCTTTAAGCGTTCTATCAAGTAGTCTGTAACCTCTTTGCAAAGAGGAGCACTTCCATTGTAATCAGCATAGATCATTATTATTTCCAATAAGCTTTCTACGCAAACTTAGAATTTCTTAAAAAATTCTTTAGGAAAGTGAGAGCATTGTCTCGAGGGCCTTCCTAGCATATTGGGTCGTTTGCGGGTCCACTTGTATTATATTAATGGGCCTATTTTGCTTAATTGCTCTGAAACTGGCAAGTAACCATCGGGGTCTGACACGGTACATAGTTGTGCATAAGCACTGATAAGGCGAAAGCGAGATGACTGTTTTGTCTGGATTTTCTTGGGCCAGGCGATTGACGAGGTTTATCTCTGTTCCGATAGCAATTTTTGAGCCCGCTGGCATTTCATTTACTCGGTTTATAATATAGGCGGTAGAGCCTGCTTCATCAGCAGCTTGAACCACTTCAAAACTACATTCTGGGTGAACGATGACTCTTGTTTCGGGTGAGTCTTTCTTTATCTTTCTGACTTGCCCTGCAGTGAAGCCTTGGTGCACTGAGCAGTAGCCATACCAAAGAATAACTTTTGCTCTTTGAATTTTTTCTTTTGTGAGTCCACCATTCACTTTATTGGGATCATAGGTGACCATTTCATCGAGAGGAATACCCATTTTAAAGCATGTATTTCTGCCAAGGTGTTGGTCGGGAAAGAACATGAGCTTGTCGCCCTTATCAAGGGCCCATTTGATAACGGCTTCCGCATTGCTAGAGGTGCAGATGCTGCCATCATTTTCGCCGACGAAGGACTTGAGGGCGGCCGTACAGTTAATGTACGTTACTGGTACTATTTTTTCACCATTAGGAATGGAATCATTTAAGAATTTCCAGGCCGTATCGACTTCGGCCCTATTGGCCATGTCGGCCATTGAGCAGCCAGCTCTTAGGTCGGGTAGAATCACCTTCTTATTTGTTGTTAAAATATCTGTGGTTTCGGCCATAAAGTGGACACCACAGAAAACGATATAGGGCTTATCAACACTAGAGGCTACTTGAGCTAATTTAAGAGAGTCCCCCGTAATATCTGCAAAGGAGATTACATCGTCTTGCTGATAATGATGCCCAAGGATGAGCATTCTATCGGAGAGTTCTTCTTTTAAGGCCAAGGCTTCTTTGAGAACGTCTTCATCACTTAAACTTTCTTCCGGAATGAGGGGGAGATTTTCTGTAACATTCTCAAAGAGATCTAACATAGTCGCTTCCTTTTATTCAGTTGGATAACCTTCATTTATCCAAGCAAGTATACCACCTTCAAGATTGAAGAGGTTCTCATGGCCCTCTCCTTGTAGCATGGTTGCTGCCTGAAGGCTTCTTTTTCCACTTCTACACTGGCAGACAATGATCGCTTCTTTGCTCTTGCCTTCTAACTTCTCAATTTCTGTTTGAAATTGAGAGAGGGGATGAAAGCTTGCTTGCTTGATATGGGCTTCATCCCACTCGCCTTGCTCGCGGCAATCTATGAGAAGAAGTTCTTCGCCATTGTCTAATTTTGTCTTGAGTTCATTTACAGTCATATTGCCGATCATATTTTCTCCTTACCTTCTAAAAGATGAATTAATACTTGATGCTTTTATTTTTTAGCCAAAATTCTTAAAGTCACAATGTTCACAGTATAGGGTTTATACCGCTATTGGAAAGGAATTCAAGCAGCTCGCCTAAAGGCGAGTACCTTGAGCCTTAGTACCATTCGGGTATACAAGTCTTTTGGTGAGTTTTCAATATTTGAAAACTCAAACAGGAGGGCTATATAACCGAGTATTACACTTATTTTGTAAGAAGTTTTTGACGAAGTGTTGTGAGATTCCTACAATTTTCTCAGACATAATGTAAGAGCAATATCTCAAGGAAGAGCCCCGACATTATTAAAAACTGGGCGCATGGAGGAATCATGAAAATTATTACTATTGCTAACAACAAGGGTGGAGTAGGTAAGACTATGAACGCCTATCAGCTGACTTGCCACTTGGCGAATCAGGGGCATAGAGTTTTAGTCGTCGACTTAGACTCTCAGGCAAACCTAAGTTCTACTTTTGGTGTGCAAATTACTCGAACTTTGATCCCAGAGTGGCTTATAGGCGATATAGGTATTGACGAAGTTGTTGTTGATTCTCAAGGAGAGGGAGACTTTCATAAGAATGTAAGTATCATCCCTAGCTCTCGTCACTTAGCAAATTTAGCAAAGCTGCTCATTCTCTCTGAGCAAGAAATCAGAAGAACGGCCGGTAGAAAAGAAAGATTACTCAAAAAGAGATTGAGCGAGTGCACTGACTTTTTTGATTATGTGGTTATTGATACACCTCCCATGTTGGGAGATGAATTGATTATGGCGTTAGTGGCCAGTACTAAAATCCTTATTCCAACTCAAGCGCAAGATTACTCAATAGATGGGCTTGAAGAATTAATGGATACATTTGAAATCATAAAAGAAACTGAAAACCCTACGCTCGAATTTGCCATCATCCCTTCGATGGTTAATAAGCGAAGAAAAATTGAACAACAGAGAATGCAAGAGCTTGCTCAGTCATTTCAAATAACTCCGCCAATTAGAAACCTTGTGCAAATGCAAGAGTCAATCTCAAATAAGACACCTGTATTCATGATGAACAAAAAAACGGAAGGTTATAAGGACTATCAGGCCCTATGGACTTCTCTTGACCTGAACTAATTGAGGAGCATTTTATGGTAAAGCAATTTAGTGCCCGAGTATCTAAAAAGAATCGAGCCACAGTAGATATGTCTTCAAGTATTAGTCGTGACCTAATGAAAATGGCCGATGAAAGACTCCTCGAAGGAGCGCAGCTTGAGGAAGTGTATTTAAAAAAGATCGTTGTAAAAGGTCAGGTAAGAACGAAGTTCAATGATTCTTCTATTAAAGAATTGGCCGAAAATATTCGTGTCAATGGCCTCATTCAGCCTCTTGTTCTGCATAATGATAATAATGGAACTTATACACTCATTTGTGGTGAGCGGCGTTTTAGAGCGATGTCCACTCTCGATGAGATGGAAAAGTGTCCTTGTTTTATTTTAGAGGGAAAAACTACTGAAGAGTTGATGGCGATTCAATTCTCAGAAAACTCATCTAGAGAAGCGCTTCACTATATTGACCGAGCTGATGGTATTTATAATTATCAACAAGCAACTCGTGCAAGTGAGAGAAAGATAACAGCAGCGCTTGGTATTTCTAAGTCTGAAGTGCATCGCTCCCTTTTGATAGCAAAATTGTCAAAACGTTTTAGAGAAGCAGCTAAGAAGTACAATATTGAAAAATATGTTCTCTTAGAGTTTGATGCTCTTGAAAAAGGTGACTTCAAAAATGAAGTAGAACAGTTGATTCTTGCTGGTGAAATAACAAAGAGAAGCCAGCTTAAGAAAGTTTTAACAAGTGGAACAGTTGTCGCTGCTGGTAAGAAGAAGATAGTGGGTAAGAAGAAAGCTGCTCTACCTACGGGATTATCAGCGAATGCTTTTTTGAAGGCCATGGAAACTAAGACTAAGAATATGGACCCTGAAACAGTTAAAATGCTTAAAACATTAGTTAGTGAAACAAAAGATATGATTGATTCTTAATTATCGAGATAGAGGACGGTAAGGGCACGTGTTGCTTGCCGTCCTAAATCATCAATTACGCGAAGTTTGAATTTACCAGGTTTTGCTTTCCAATAAACAACCTCTTGACTATCAAAAGTACCAAGAAATGAGCTGTCTACATACCAGTGAAGTTTTAGTGAAGAGTTATCGGCATTGGCCTTAAAGGTAATGATGTGCTCTTTATCGCTCTTTCTGAAAGTATACTTCAATCCCTGATGAGGCCGTAGTATAACAGGAGCTTGGCCATTTGATTTTATCTCGGACCGAGTGCACTCTGGACCAAAGCTTGGCAAGGGTCTTCTTGGTATTCCAAGCTTATTGAAGATCGTCATGATATGGCTAGGCCATACCTCCACAATAGATTCTCGAGTTTTCTCAGAGGTTTTCATACAGGCCCTAAGACCCGTCCTTCTATTTATTTGAACAGTTCTATGTATCGTACACTTTTTAATAGGTGAAATGCCGGGATAGAAGAGACTTAGCTTCTTATGAGGGCAAAAGCTTTGAGGAAGAAAGCCTGAGACAGCACAGACTTCTACTTCAGTGATATCATCATGAATGGAGTGGAGGTCATCGTAATGTTCAGGGATATCAAGCTTATCAACGGCTTCAAAGAATAGAGGAGCAGCAGCACTGGCCCCTATAAAGCTCGGATTACCAAGACCTGAAAAATTTCCTACCCAAACACCTAGAATATAAGGGCCCACCACACCAACACTCCAGGCATCACGAAAGCCGAAGCTGGTTCCTGTCTTCCAATAAATACTAGTGCCCTTTAAGACAAAATTTTTATCATAGCGAAGGCCAGGTCTTTGATTGTGAGAGAGCATTTCC
>CALHBL010000386.1 GCA_937930825.1 uncultured Bacteriovoracaceae bacterium | reverse complement strand
CTCCAATACTTCACCGACGCCGTCCTTGCGGGCCCTCAGTAACGCCTGGGTCAAAGGGAGCATCTTTAAACAGCTTCTCATTAGTTCGGATTAACTCTGAAATATCATTTTCTAATAGAGAAATAAGCTCCCTTACTTCGCTCTCCTCTAGGCCCGTTTTTAAATACTCTTTGATATTTACAGCACCAACTTCAGCTTCAAGTATAGAGAGTGCTTCACGGCTTTTTGAACATCTTGGGTTATGATAGATAGTTACCATTCTTCTTCCTTATTATGTGAAAATATACCGCTACTGGAAAGGAACTCAAGCAGCACGCCTAAAGGCGCGTAGCTTGAGCCTTTGTACCATTCGGGTATACAAGTCTTTAAGTGAGTTTTCAATACTTGAAAACTCAAACTGAAGGACTTTATTCCGCTACTGGAAAGGAATTCAAGCAGCACGCCTAAAGGCGCGTAGCTTGAACCTTAGTACCATCCGGGTATTCAAGTCTTTAAGTGAGTTTTCAATACTTGAAAACTCAAACAGTAGGACTATATATAGAATTCATAATATTTAGTACACCCTACTTCCTACTAGCCAAAGTATGGCAATTTGTCTCCACTCTTAAATAAAAAGTATATTTAAAATTAATAAACTCTAACATTTGGCCAATAAAAGGCCGGTGGTGCACTTTAGCACTATCCAAGCACGCCTTCAAATCTTAAAAAAGAACTATCGACAATCATTTCCCATAACTAGGAGAGAGGAATGAAGAAATTAATTACACTTGTTGCAGTAGTGGCAACAGTTTCAGCGATGGCACGGCCAGGCAATGAGAGCAAGTTTGACATACAACTCGGTGGTAAAACTTATCAAGGGCGCAACAGCCTATCCCTTGAGCATCTCTTTAAAAAGAATCACCCACGCCTCAATTTTAATAATTGGGACTTCAAAAGAGTAGTGCTCCATGCAAAGTCAAAGAAAGGTAGAGCGCAGGCCAACCTAACCATAGGTAGATTTCAATCAAGATCAGAATTTATTGATGGTAATAATTACGATTTTCATAACCAAGGATACTTTCACCAAATTCCTTTTGAGGCGCCAAGGGGAGACCGTGGAGCATGGAAAATTCACCTCGATGGAGCTGTTAAAGTTAAGAAAATCACTTTAGTAGGAAGTAAGATTAGAAACACTAGGCCAACACCTCCGACTCGTCCAACGCGACCAACTCGTCCGACACCTCCAACAAGGCCAACTCGTCCGACACCTCCAACAAGACCTACTCGTCCACAAATTACAGTTGAATGTGGTTACGTACTTGAAACACTATGGGGTAAAGACATTAAGAAGTTTAGATCAAGCGCAACGGGACCTGCTTCTTCTGATGTAAGAAGTAGAGCTTGTATAGAAGCAAAGAATAGATGTCTTCATCTTTCAAACGAAATACCACTTACAAAGTGTAGTAAGCTTTAAGAACAAATGCCCCTGTAATGGGGGCATTCTACAATCTCTAGTCTCTTTTCTATGGATTAATGAAGAAGCCAAAACCATAAGATTCATGATTTATATTATAGCTTCGCAGAGAATCCCCATAACCTCTTGAATAACTTAAACCAGTAAAGAAGCCCTTTCCTAAGAGTAATAGGGCCTTAGTTTCTATATAGCCTTTACTATCTTTAAAGGCATAGCGTCCATAAGCCTTAAGCACCAGAGGCCCTACTTTCAAGGCCAAATCAAGATCTTGATGGCCATAGTATTTTCTCATTGGTCCATCTCTTTCTTCGGCCAAAGGACCATGAACCTCTCCAGTGAGGATATGCCAGCGCTTATAAATCATTCTAAAATTCTTCGTTTTGAAAGTAAGCCGAAGATAAATACGATCCCAACTCCTGCTCTTTGGGTCCTCCTCTCCATTTGACTCATGTTCAAAGCCAATATCACCAAAGAGATTATCCCCTCCCATGCGCCAGAAGACCTCTGGATTATGATTAATTTCTCTAAAGGGGCTCGATTTAGAAGGATCAAATATCTGCCAAAAAGCTTTCTGTGTGTAGGCAAAGGAAAGTCCACTATGAGCTGTTTTAAAAGGTGTCACTTTAAAACTAAATTGATATTTAAACTCATTAGTTTGTGCTGCCTCTCTGGCATTAGGAAGAGTCCGTGAAAAAGGAGAGAAGTAATTTTCTTTATGGAAAGCTAAATTTAATACTTTCAGCTTACCAAAACTAAATTCTTTAGCATTTAAAGAAAGCAAAAGAAAAAAAGATGTGACACACAACCAAAAGTAGCGCAATGGACCCCCTCACACTATTATGCCATGGGAGAGGGTCAAATTCTACTTACCCTACTTCAGTGCATTTTTTTCTGTACAGGTATTCTTCTAGGTCGGCTGCTTATCTGCGGGGTTATACTCAGTCATGCTAAGGATATTACTCGCTCTAATGGGGTCAAAATCTCTTTTAAAGTTCTCTAATAGGCGGTCAAACTCAATACATGCACCATCGGCCTTCAAGGGATCGGCCACATGATTCGCTGTTCGTCGCCATTCACTTGATTGGCTCAAGTGTGCCCTTAGGGCACTTGTTAAGAGGTCAATCCAGGTTGGTGCTGAAAAAGTAAAATTTAAAGAAATAGCATCACTGAGGGCCTCAGTCTTATGCCACATTCCACGGGGTAGAAAGAGTAAAGATCCTGGAGAAAGCTCAACCTCTTGGGCATCACTCGGCATTTCGGTGATCACTTCTCCATCAACATAACTTTCCAACTCTGAATCTATTTGCGTCCCAAGAGTATAGCGAGTCATGGGATTACTTACCATTTGATTCTTGGCAAGCCACCACTTCTTAGTACCAGATATCTGTAAAATAATATTGGTATTTTGGTCAAAGTGCGTTGCCGTTCCAGAGCCTTTGGCCAAAGCATAGATAAGACTGCGAGAATAAGTCATTTGCGAAAGACCAAGATCTGAATGAAGTCCTCTTAACCACTGGTCAATGATAGTATTAAAACGATTAGGATCATCGAAGAATAGTCCACGCCCCTCTTTAAATAAACTTAAAGCTTCCCCTTGATCTACTGAGTGCGAATTAACTTCATCAGCAACTCCGTCAAGGTAAGAATTTACTTTCTCTGGCCAATATTCCAAGAGCTGATCTATAGACTTTAAAAAGGGTAACTCTAAAAGAGTACTTGCCTCATCTCTAAGTTTTGGTGCAAAGAGAAAGTTATCAGCGTCATAGGAATTATGAAATTCTTTTAATAAAGCTTCATCAAAAAAAGAAGTGAGTGCTCCCCTGCCTTCAAACATTATAATAGGACCTTCTGAGCTATATTATCGATAACATCTTTTAATTTTGAAAATTTAATTGGTTTTTCTAAGTAATCATCCATGCCAGCTTCCTTTGCATTCCTTATATCTTTCTCATACGCATTTGCGGATACTCCAACAATATAAACCGATTGCCCCAGCTTCTCCCTTATTTTACGAGTTGCTTCAAGACCATCCATAATTGGCATTTGAACATCCATAAGTATTAAGTCGTATTCTTTCTCCTGAGCTAGCGTTAAACACTCCTGGCCATTTAAGGCAGTTTCAATATCGGTTTGCCCAAACTTAGTAAGAATTCTTTTAATTATTTTTTGGTTCATTAGATTATCTTCTGCTGAGAGGATTCTCAGTTTGCGCTTTTGACTACCTTCTTTTTGAGAAGCATTTGGCATCGTATCAGGCAAGGCCTCATTAGGAACTTCTTCAAAAGGTAGACTAAAACTAAATACGGAGCCCTTCCCTTCTACACTCTCAACATGAATTACTCCATTCATCATTCTTGCCAATCTTGCACTTATGGATAGACCAAGCCCAGTACCACCAAAGCTTCGATTTAAACTACCTTTTCCTTGCTCAAAAATACCAAATATTTTATCTAGGTCTTCTTTAGGAATACCAATTCCAGAGTCTTCAACCTCTAAAATCAATTCTGGACACTGGTCTTGTGAAGTACTCTTTCTTTTTAATCTAATATGCACAAACCCCTTATGAGTAAACTTTACGGCATTACTAATTAAATTCAATATTATTTGACCTAATCGAGTAGGGTCCCCAATAATCCCCTTAGGCATACTATCTTCAACCTCTACTTGAATGGTAATTCCTTTTTCTTTAGCGGTGTTTGTAAGTAGTCGTATTGAGTGTTTTAATAATTCTTCAATATCTACCGTTCTCCTCACAAGCTCCAGCTTATTAAATTCCATTTTAGATAAATCAAGAATATCATTAACAATAGTGAGAAGACTCTCACCACAATCTTTCACAAGAC
>CALHBL010000385.1 GCA_937930825.1 uncultured Bacteriovoracaceae bacterium | reverse complement strand
AAGGAGCTGAAGGAATTAAAACAAGAATACTTAATAGTGATTTACAGAAGAACGAACTTAATACACTGGCCAACTCATTAATGGATCAGTTGGCCAAAGGAAGGAATCAAACGATTCTGATGCCCTACTCTAGTAAGCTTAGGGATCTGTCCTTTTGGTTTGTTCAGTTATGGGCCGAATCTCTAGGTAAGATAACTCAATCAGGAGAGCATGTTGGTCTAACACCCCTACCTTCCTATGGAGCAACTGACCAACACTCTCAAGTACAACTTTTTATGGAGGGGCCTAAAGATAAGGTTACTCTCTTTGTAAGACTGGAATCGTTTAAAAACGACTATCCTTTAAAAAATAATTTACCAGGTGATTCAGCAAAGAAGCTCTCTAATTATAGTCTCTGCGAATTAATGGAAGCTGAGCTTCAAGGAACGCTCAAGGCCATGGAGCTCAATCAAAGACCCTATATCGTCTTTAGCCTCAAGGAATTGGGCCCAGAAGCTCTTGGAGAGCTTATTATGCTACTAGAGTGTTTAACAGTATTGGTGGGCATCAAGCTAGAGGTTGACCCTTTTAATCAGCCAGGCGTTGAAGCCGGCAAAGTTTATGCATTCGAGTGGCTCGATAAATTAAGAAAATAATTATACTCCTCGCCCTGCCACGTATTGAAAAGCAAGCTGACTAGAGATAAAATTAATCTTATTTTAAAGGGAATCAACAAGTGAAACTCTCCCTAAGCTAAAGGATTACTAAAATGGCAGGTGACGATTCTACAGTCGTACTAACAGATATAAAAGCGGCTCTTGCATCAGCAGAGAATGAAGCTGCTCAAAAGCCAGCGGCGCTTCTCGTTGTTGGTGGTGACCTCAATGGTACAATTTTTGATCTCGTTGAGACAGAAGTGACTATTGGTCGAAATCCAGATAACTCAATACCGCTTGAGTTCAATGGTATTTCCCGCTATCACTTCAAGGTTCTCTCGAAAAGTGATTCCATGCACTCCATTGAAGATGCTGGGTCAAGAAATGGTACCTACGTTAACAATAAGAAAATAGAAGGCACCGTACCACTTTCAAAAGGTGATATGGTTAAGCTCGGCAGTATTGCTCTTAAATACCTTCCTAAAGGTGACCCTGAAAGACTCACCTACGATAAGCTCCAGTATGAAGCCAATACCGATAGCCACACTGGCTGTTACAATAAGGGCTACTTCAATAACGCTCTAGATCTTGAAGTAAAGAAATCTAAAGTGACCGGAAACCCTCTCTCCCTTATCGTATTTGATCTTGACCACTTTAAGAAACTAAATGATGGCTATGGCCACGATGCTGGAGATTACGTTTTAAAAGAACTCTCGGCGCAAATTAGAGGGCATGGAGTAAGGGATCAAGATGTCTTTGCCCGTTATGGTGGAGAAGAGTTTGTTATCCTCCTTCCAAAAACTAACTTGAAACAAGCATTTGAAATTGCAGAACGCCTAAGAAAATTAGTTGAAGCGCACCACTTTATTTACGAAGATAAAAGGTTGCCAGTGACAGCTTCAATTGGTGTTGCAGACTATCGTCAAGGAGTGACGACTGGAACTGATTTATTTAAAAGGGCCGACGAAGCCGTTTATAAATCTAAGCAAGGAGGAAGAAACCAGGTTAATTTCTACAGGGCATAATGTCTGAACTGGTCTCTTCCCGTATTCACCTTTTACCAGAGCACCTCATTGACCAAATAAAGGCCGGCGAGGTTATTGAAAGACCCGCGAACTTAATTAAAGAAATTCTTGAAAACTCACTTGATGCTAACTCCACCAATATATCCATTCACTTAGTTGCAGGTGGTATGGAGCTCATCTCTATCGAAGATAATGGCACTGGAATGAGTTATAAGGATCTTCCCTATGCTTTTTGTAGGCATGCAACTTCAAAGATTGATAAATTCGAAGACCTCTACAAACTAGGCAGCTATGGTTTTAGAGGAGAGGCATTGGCCTCAATTGCCTCTATAGCGCGAGTTACTTGTGTCTCCCATCAAAATATATGCTCGGACCCCGGTGGAAGAATAGTTATTCATGCAGGGGTGACTCAGTCTCATCAAGAATCTAAGAGCTCACAAGAAGGAACTTCCCTTTTCATAAAAGACTTATTCTTTAATACCCCTGCTAGGCTGAAATTTATAAAATCAGCTGCATCTGAAAAGAATGCCCTTAGAAGAGTTATTCTCTCCTTTGTATTAACACAGCCAAAGACTTCGTTCACCGTTAAATGGGATGATCAAGATAAGAAGGTCTATCCAACTTCAGATGACCCATTAGAAACGAAGTATAACCGAGTTAGAGAAATTTTCTATGGAAAATCAAAGGCATTAGACTTTCACCACTTTGAATCGGAGTATGAAGGTCACTCAATAGAGGGCTTCTTTAGTAAAAGCTCCTCTAAAGGAGCTTCCTATAAGAAGCACTTTCTCTTCGCCAACGATAGACTTTTTACCGATAGGCAAATTCATCAAACTATTCTTCGCTCTATGGAAGGCCTCTATCCACAAGGTGAATCTGGGCATTATGTAGTATTTCTAAAAATACCCCCAAGTCTACTTGATGTTAATGTACATCCCCATAAGACTTTAATTAAATTCTATAAAATGCAAGTCATCACTGGACTCCTGAGCTCTCAAATTAAAAAGCTACAGCAACAAGAAAATGAAAAAAGCAACAATAACCAAGACCAGGTAAGTTTCCCCTTTCAAGTCAACTCTATTAGTCAAAATGATAGTCTTCAAAAATCATCCCACTCTTTTTCAAATCAATATAATCAAAGAATGGGTGCTCCCCTAACTGAGTACCATTCTAATCATCAAATGAGTGACTTAGATCAATTGAAGACTACTCCTATTAGTAGACTTGCAATTATAAATTTAAAAAATGAACTCTATATCTTAGATAAGTGCCGACTAGTATCTCTTCTTTATACTTATATGGAAAGTAGGAGAGACTGTGAAAATGATTTCATTCCTCTTCTTATTACTGAGCCTTTTCGGCCCAATTCCTTAAAGGAAAACTCTGTCATTAAATTAAAAGAATGGGGCTTTCTTTGCGATAAAGTGGATGACTCATATATTATGCTCAGGGCCTATCACCCTCTCTATGAACTGTCCTTTGCAAAGACCCTTATTACAACTCTTTTGAATCATTCCTTTGAGCTCTCTTCAGAGACTACCGCCGCTTTAACTATTACTAACTCTAACTTAGAAACCCTTCTTGCTGAAACAGAAATTCATAATACGAAAGAAAACTTCCTACGCTTAATTGACGATCAATTATGCAATTCTATTTTTCCAAATGATTCATTATGACCTCTATTAAAAAGCCAGTCATTATTCTCTCAGGTGCGACAGCAACAGGAAAGACAAGTACATCTCTACAACTGGCCAAGAAAATTAATCGCATTGAAATTATTAATTTTGACTCACTTTTATTTTTCAGAGAATTGAATATAGGTACAGCGAAACCAACCTCTCAAGAGATGGCGTCTGCTCCTCATCACATGATTAACATAGTTGATATTAACCAGGAGATGAATGCTAGTGAATTTTGTAAGCAAGCAATTCCCTTAATAGAAGATATTCATCAAAGATCAATGGTTCCCCTGCTTGTCGGGGGCAGTGCCTTCTATATCAGGGCCCTTATAAAGGGCATGTACGATGCTCCCGAAGTAACAGCAGAGGCCAAAATTACTGTCGCAAATATCAAAGAAGCAAATGGCTTACCTGGTCTAAGAAAAGAATTATTCAAAATCGATTCGACTTCTTTTGATAATATTCATGAAAATGATGAATATCGTACCACACGAGCTCTTGAGTTCTTCTTTTCAACTCATCAAAAGTACTCCGATCAAAAATCTAAGTTTGATAGTAATAACCCCTATGATTTTCATAAGTCTATTCATAGTAATTGGAGCCTTCTTCATCTTTATATGAAAATTGAAAAAGGTGAACATTGGGATATTATTTTGAAAAGAACTAAGCAAATTATTGAACAGGGGTTAATTCAAGAGGTCGAAGAAATTCTTAAAAAAAGAGTAAAAGAACTCCCTAAACCCCTACAATCGATTGGCTATAAAGAAACTATTCACTACTTGGACTCACTTTTGACAGAGTCACCAATGAATAAAGACCAGCTTATAGAAAGAATATATATTTCAACGAGGAAGTTAGCTAAATCGCAAAAAACCTTCTTTAATAAAATAACACCTAAGGAGGCTTTTCACCCTCTTAATGATATCGATATGATAGTAGAAAGAACAACACACTTTCTCTCTTCTTTTTTGTGAGTTGAAAGCTAATTATTTTAACCACTCTCCTGATTCTTTCAGTAGAAAATCACTTAAATATATGTAGGAATTTCATATGGAAAAAATTAATCGGTTGAAAGTTATAGTTATTTCTGATGGAACTGGAGAGACAGCGACCGCCATTAGCAGGGCCGTAATGACTCAATTCTCTGACCGCGATGTTTATTTTACTCGATATAAGAATATTAGAAAGAAAGAACAGATAGATGCCATATTTAGTGAAGCAGCAGTTCACCATGACCTTGTTATTTATACTATCGTTTCTGCTCAGACGAGAGAATATATTGCTGAAGTCGCAAGAACAAAGCACGTAAGAACTCTAGATCTACTGGGCCCTGCCCTGACAACATTTTCTAATTACTTTGATCAAGAACCTATTAGTGAACCAGGACTACTCCATCAAGTTAATGACGAATATTTTAAGAGAGTCGAGGCCATGGAATTCACCCTTAATCACGATGATGGACGTAACTTAAACTCTCTGCATCTGGCCGATGTTGTACTTGTCGGAATCTCCAGAACATCAAAGACGCCCCTTTCCTTGTATTTAAGCTTAAATGGATTAAAAGTTACTAATGTTCCTCTTGTTCAAGGAACTTCATTACCAAAAGAGCTCTTTAATATTGATCAACGGAAAATATTTGCCCTAACGATAGACCCTGAAGCTTTGAAAACCATAAGGCGAAATAGACTATCCAGACTAGGTGCAGAGAATCTAACTGGTGATTATGCGGATGAAGCCAAGGTTTTGGACGAACTAGAGTGGGCCAGCTCTATTTTCAAAGAGAATAAGAGATGGCCAGTATTCAATGTTACAGACAAGGCCCTTGAAGAAACAGCTGCCGAAATTATTAGACTACTTAATATGAGAAAGAATAATATATTTAAGCAAAATAAAGGATAAGAAGCTTATAGGCCACAGAGGTCAACTCTTACATCTCTATCTTTGAAAGAGAACTCTAACTTGCGTTTAATCTTAGAACCTCTTTTTTGAAAATAAGCTTTATAATTAGCTCTTCCCGCCTTATTTGCAGGTTGCCTGCCATCACCGTCAACAGGAAAAGCAATACCTAGAGAACTCTTAAAAGGTATGACCTCTATCCTCTTCTCACCATAAAGATCAAAGGTAAGAACTCCTGTCATTTGACAGCCTTTTGAGACATAAATATACCCAAAGCTCTCTTGTACAGGCTCAGGAATGACAACACTTATACTTTCACCTGCTGTCATATTAATTTCTTTTACAAAGTGCTTAAACCCGGCCCTTTCAACCCTAAGAGTAACTTTTCCACTAGCGGGAACTTTAACCTTCTTAAGAAAATCGGGTTTCTTTTCTCTACCATTAATAAAGACTCTATGTATCTGACCATCAAAGTTCGCAATACGAATACCTTTACGTAATTTCTCTTGAACTGAATCAAGGTTTTCTTTAGGCTTTTCGTCAATGACTTCTTTTATTTCAGCAGTTACGACCTCTGAGGATGGAGATCTATTCCCTATAAAATCTTTAAGAAAAGGGATTTCATTTTTTCCGAAATGAATCGTTACTGCTAAGACGGCGACTACAACTAAAAGTTTTACTGGACCACTATTACTTTTTTCTGTTGAAGTTCTCGTTCTGGTTCTGGTTCCGCTTCCTTTCTTGGTCTTGGTTTTAGTCTTGCTCTTGTTCTTAGTAGAGCTTGTATTAGATGTAGTATCAACATCAATAGGTGTCGCAATTCTACTCTTCTTTGGGGTCAGACTATCAACTCCGAGCCTTTCTTCTTTTTTAGGCCTGGTTCGAAGCCCTCCAGCTGGCTTGGCACCTTCTGTTCTCCTCTTTCTTGTTAAGCCAGTTCTTGTCGATCCTTCCTCTTCAAATCCAAAATCTAAAACTTTTTCCTTATTTCTAGTGCCTGTTTCATCAGCTGATTCTTCTGTCTCAGTGGCGCTAGCAGAACCACCCTGTTCATTCTTCCAATCATTAATAAAAGGAACAATATCTATTTTACCAAACTCAAATAACTTTTCTCGATCCTTCTTAATTTCTTCTTTAAATAACTCTTTTGCAAAATAGCTTAAATCACTCGAATTAAAATCAGGATAATTAGCATAGAGAAACTTTATCAAAGCCCTATTTAATTGATCCATATTTTCAAATCGTTTATTACGGTCTTTTTTTAATGCTTTTAAGACAATCTCATCCAGTTCTTTGGGAACATTCGGATTAATCTTAGATGGAGGTGGCACTTTACATTCTTGAATTTTCTTCAGAACTGCAAGATCATTGGCCGCCTTAAATAGCTTGCGGCTACAAAGCATTTCCCAAAGAGTTATTCCCACAGCAAACATATCATAACGAGCATCTAGAGTAAGTCCATCCAAGTACTCTGGCGCTAAGTAGCTTAATTTTCCTTTTATCGTTCCAGCTTGAGTTGCCTCAGTATTTGTATTTGCCTTTGCTATTCCAAAATCTATTATTTTAACAGAGCCATCATAGGTCAGCATTATATTATGTGGTGAAATATCTCTGTGAACGATATGAGCATCTTTGCCAGTTAATTTGTCAGTAAATGTGTGTGAGTATTGAAGCCCCTGGCATACTTGGGAAATAATATAAGCACTTATCTCAACAGGAAAAACAAACTTTTTCTGTCTCAATCTATCCAAGTATTCCTTTAAGTTCCTTCCATCACAATACTCCATTGCAACAAAGAGCTGTTCTTTATGAATACCATAGTCATATGTTTGCACGATATTAGGATGAAGGAGTCCAAAGGTTACCTTGATCTCATCCATAAACATAGTTTTGAAAGATTCATCAGAAGAATACTGAGGTTGAATCATTTTAATAGCAACAACTTTATCTGCTTGCTCTCCTAGGAAACGTGCACGACAAATTTTTGCCATTCCACCGTCTACAAGGTGATCTAAGATTAAGTACCTACCGAATCGTTCTTTTTTAGTTTCGCTCATTATTATTAAACTCCAATAGTCTATTCGGAGCTTTCCTCAATTTTCTAAACCTTTTAATTAAGATAATTAAAACCAACTGGTTCTACTGAGTAAGTCTTTGAAATCACATCTCTGAACTATTCTTGAGAAGAGGCACTTCAGTAAAGCCAGGAAAGCGAAGCATTATTTTATCGTTTTCTGCCTTCTCTCGACAAAGAGCATCTGTTTTATAAAGGCTTATATTTAGCCTCGCAAAATTAGGGTGCATCTTTAGATTTTTTTGAAATACTGGTATCCCTATTCTACTATAGCCCTGCTCTTCCATATTATTAAAGAAACTACTTCGAGAAATTTGTAGAGGACTCCAGGCATAAGTAACGACAACTCGAAAGTCGATACATTTATCAAGCATACTTTTCTCATCTTCAGAGAACCAATTATAGAAGGGGCTACTCTTCTCTATCTTGGTATCCAAGAGATCAAAAGAAAGTGTTAGTTCTTTAAACCAGGATATCCTCTGAAAGATAAGATTCTCCTCCCACTTATCTTTATTGGACACGCCCCCCAAAATTTTATATTCGCCTCTTTTAATCAGATTCTTATTTAATGTAGAGCAATTAGGAAGAACTAAAAAGGCCATCAGACTAATTATCACTTTAGTAATTTTCATTTAAATTCTCTTTATTCAATTACAGAAACATGCTTCACAAACCAATTATATACATCTTTAGTCACTTTTTCATTCTCAAAGTAGTGAAGAAGGTCATGATATGATTTCTTATAATGAGACAACTGACAATCAGAGATTCCCCGAGCAAAGAGTTCGGTTACTTTATTATCATATAAGCGGTCTTCTCCACTGATTCCTATAAATACAGGCAAATCGAGGTAGTATGCTGAAGTTCTTGTGACATGGGCACTTTTTTGAACCTCAAAGAAGGTGCCTAAAGTCATCGTATGACTAATCAGAGGATCAGCATCAAACTCTTGAGCGTTAACGGAATCCCCTGCAAAAAGAGGTCCATCTATCTCAAAAGGCAGCTTAACTTTACTTAATTTACTGATCCCACTGATCATAATATTTTCTAAAATTTCAGGTATTTTCCACTTCCACTTAAGCCCTGGATTTAAGAGCACCAACCCTGATATTTTAAAATCTAACCTTGAAAAGAAAAGATGAAGAATTTTAAGAGAAACTATACCACCTAAACCAAAACCAATCATACTCGTTAAACCACTATGTCCCTTATTCCAAATATTAAGTATTGAAATAGAATCATTACAAATTTCATCTAAGGAACTTATATGCCCTCTAGTACCGCTGCTCTTGCCGTGCCCTCTGAAGTCAATAAGAAGAATTCGTGCCGGTGTAGAAAAACCACTAATAAAATTTTCAAAAACTCTTTGATACCGTCCCGAATGTTCACCAAAGTCATGAAAGAAGCAGAAACTAGCACCATCAAACCCCTCTTCTAATGGTTTGTGATTCGTGATTTCTTTACAGTAAATAAAGTCTTCATCTGAGTCCCCACGGACTCTAATGCTAGAAATATAGTTATCTTCTTTAGTTTCAATATATTCTCTAGCAAGGCTCTTAATTGTTATCAACGTAGTCTTGAATAGAAGAAATAGCTTCTGAAGATAGATCTTCAAAACGTAGAGAAAACCCTCCCCCACCCTCAAGTTTTCTTACAACTCTTCCTGAAGCAGTGAAGTGATAATCTGAGTTATCGGGGTGAACATTCAATGAAACTTTATCATCTACATCACAAGGGAAGTGAGAAACTAAGACTTGAAGTCCTCCAATAGAAATATCCCTGCATATTCCTTCATAGACCTGATTATTATCATGAAAGAAGAGGCGAGCAATAAAAGGTTTTCTTACTCCTACCCTGCGGTCATCATCAGAAATGGCCCCCATTGAAGTTCCTGATATTCTTTCAAATAATTCAAAATCTCCAAGCAAGACCCATGTGCTCATCCCTGGAGTGAATATAAATGTCTTCTCACTAATTCTCTTTTCTTCGTACGCCTTTCTCAGCTGATCTAAACTAAAAGGTCCGTACTCTGACTCACTCCCCCCGCGATCGTAACCCACCTTAACAGTAAAAATACTGGCATCATCAGAGACAGTATCCAACCCAGGAACTCCAGTAGACTCTGGAGCTTCTTCAAAGAGGCTCGGGATCTCGTCAATATTCCCACTTGAAGGGGTATCAGGAACTTCTTCAGGCTGAGGAGTAAGAAGTTCAGAAAGCTCATCAATTGTGTCTAAAGTTTTCCAATTATCAAAACCCTTCTTCCAAATAAAAGACTCTGGAGTTATCGTTCCAGCATAGAAAAGAGAATCTATCTCGCTTCTTTCTACTGGCCCAATTCGTTCACTTCCCTGCACATAATACCATTGTATAGTCACAATAATCCTCCAAGAGAATTTTAAAAAAAATCAATACCTTAACCATTTTATCTAGACCTTAGCTGTGACCCTAGAGGTAAAAGTTTGCCCATATTTCTAAATAGACTGACTAAATCCCTCTTTAATAGCATTTTTCTCAATCAACATTTAAAGAATAAGAGCGTTAGAACCGATAAAGCTATCAGAGAAGAGTTTTACTAGTTAATTTAGGAAGATCAACATGCAAAAATTCAGAAGAAATATGAGTAAAATTGTATACCTTATTCTTACCATACTGGTGAGCTGCGGCGCAGATGAATTTGATACTATAAAGAAAGTAGATAATGCCGTGATTCCAAAGGCAACTAGCAACTCCACTTCTCTTTGTTCAGATAAAACTCCAGTGAAGCCTAAGGTTGACTTCCTCTTTCTATGGGATAACTCAACAAGCTCTACTTTTATAAACCCACAAACAAAGCAGGCATTGAATAATACGATAGATCTTATCTCTAGTCGATTTGACTATCATGTCCTCCTTGCTCCTCTTGTTGTCAGAGATGCAGATCAACTCAATTATCAGGCGAGATTAGTTTCTGAAAATACTGACGGGCTCACTTCTTCTGCAACTAGTATTAAAATAGACAGAACTTTTGCAACAGACGTTCTTAGTAGTTTTCATTACTCTGGAGGTTCGCGAGAGTCTGGAGTTAAGAGGTCTGTAGATCTGATAAAAGGAAATATTAGTAACGGTATTTTTAGGACCAAAAGTTATCTCTATGTCGTACTTCTTTCCAATCAAAATGATTCTTCTTGGCATAGATTCCCTGTGGCACAAGCAGATGAGACTCAATACCTTGATGAGCAATTTAATCGATTAATCTGTGTCAGAAACCCTGTTGTAACAGGAGCAAACTGCACAGGGGCAGCACTTGATTCACTTCAACTACGCTTTATGAATATTACGGCTTTTTCAGATGATGCAACTTCAGGAGCAACTTGCCCCAATGTCAGTAGCTGGGACCAAGGAAGCACCTATCAAAAATTTTCAAGTCGAGTATATGCAGAACCCTACCCTGACCCCTATGGAGGAGCTCCTGTTTATAGGCATACAGATCAAGATGCCAGACAATACTCTCAAAGAGATTCTTACGATATCTGTAGCGTCAGCAGTTTCTCTAGTATCTTTGATGGAATTAATGGTTCTATAAATGATGGCCTCATTAAACACCAGTATGATTATTGGCCTGTCGCAAGTAGTGGCGCTTCGGCAATTGATGTCAGTGAAATCAGTGTATTTAAAAATGGAACTGAAATACCTCGCCTTGCTTCACCTCCACCAGCGGGTAGCTCTGGTTTTACCTATACTAACTCAATTCAAACAGTAAATACTCGTTACGCCCCTACTCCCGGTGAACCCTACACTGGTTATGTCATCCAGCTCCATGGTAATGCAAGAGTAACTTATCCAGAGTGCGTGTTAGTCAAAACTCAAACTCCTAAAGAATGGTACGGCTACGTTAATTTGCAATCAAAGCCCTTTGAAAGCTCTATTGTATTAAAGATCAATGATATTACCATTCCCAA
>CALHBL010000384.1 GCA_937930825.1 uncultured Bacteriovoracaceae bacterium | reverse complement strand
GTCTCAATCGCGGCCTTCATATCATTCATATGAATACCAACAGAGACTCGCATAAGCATTTGCCCAGGTCTCTCAACGATCACTCCATTCATTTTTAAAAGGTAGGAGCGCTCTAATGTTTTAAAGCCAAAGTAGTCGTAGTTAAAATCTCTTTGATCAACAACGGCCTTATCTAAGAGCTCAGCATTTTCCATGACAACATCATGAAGCTCTTTAGAGATGAGGGGAGCGTGCTGGCCTGTGACCTCATTAACATAGGCATACATAGATTTAATATTTTCTGAAAAGCAGCCCTTGGTTTCTTTGTGCAGATTACTTACCCCAATACGTCCGGCCATCTTTGAATAATCTGGATGCTTGGTGGATAAGTAAGCCGCTGTTTCAGCAGCAAGTTGGTCTAGCTCTCTTGTCGTGATTCCATCATAGATGCCCTCGATTACTTTTTGGGCAATAGCTGAAGGATCAACTCTTACATCGAGGTCACTGCCAAGCTGACCAATTCTTTGGGTTATTTTATCAAATTTAATCGGCTCTCTTTCGCCGCCTCTGGTATTAACATACATTATTAAAACTCCGCATCTAAAGTGAAAACTTGTTGGGTGCGGTCACTACCAACACCTGCTTTTTGATATTCAGAAACTCTCTTTTCAAAGAAGTTTGTTTTACCTTCTAGGGAAATAAGCTCCATCCAATCGAATGGGTTTTCAGTATTGTAAATTGGCGCGCAACCTAATTGGCCGAGCCAGTGGTCAGCAACAAATTGAATATACTGAGTCATGAGATCGGCATTCATACCAATCAATGAGACAGGGAGGGCTTCGGTAATGAATTCCGTTTCAATTTCAACTGCTTCTCTTACAATTGAAGTGATGGTCTCAGTGCTCGCCTTCTCTTCATCTGAGAGGAGTTCATGGAGTAGGCAAGCGAATTCGCAGTGAAGGCCTTCGTCCCTTGAAATAAATTCATTTGACGTGCAAAGACCCGGCATGAGGCCTCGCTTTTTAAGCCAGAAGATGGCGCAGAATGAGCCACTAAAGAAAATTCCTTCGATAGCTGCAAAGGCCACAAGCCTCTCAGCAAAGCTTCTCTTTGAGCTAATCCACTTCATGGCCCACTTTGCTTTCTTAGCAATGGGGGGCAGGGTTTCGATTGCTTTAAAGAGGCCCTCTTTTTCAGCAGCGTCTTTAATATAGGTATCTATAAGGAGTGAGTATGTTTCTGAGTGAATATTCTCCATGGCAATCTGAAAGCCATAGAAGCAACGCGCCTCAGGTATTTGCACTTCATTATAGAAGCGTTGGGCCAAGTTCTCGTTTACGATGCCATCACTGGCCGCAAAGAAGGCCAGAATATGCTTGATGAAATGGCGTTCATTATCATTGAGCTTTTCCCAGTCTACAAGATCTGGAACTAAGTCAATCTCTTCAGCTGTCCAGAACACTGCCATGTGATTTTTGTACATCTCCCATATCTGATGATACTTGATGGGAAAAATAACGAAACGATCCTCGTTTGGTGCTAAAATTGGGTCCAAAATGCCTCCTACTTGATGCTATCAGATGGTTCTCTCTGCTTGCGTCATTTGTGTTTATAATTATGTGTGTCATCGTTCTTTAATAGTTAATTTGAGTATTTAGGGCCGTCAAAAAAGCTCATGAATTTTGAGGTTGGGTTAAGACCTTTAGCAGCATTATCCTTGTAAAGATAAGCTGAATCCATGGTTTTCTTAAGCAAAATGCTCTTATTTCTCTACATATAGGGTAGCAGTGTTGGGTAGGAACACAAGGGACGCGGCTTCATTTTATTTGAGACTAAGACGGATGCGGGATGCACTAACTTCTCTAGTGTTCTCAAAAGCTGATTAACACTAGCTTTAGTTATTAGATTTTTTTTATTTTTTTTTTTTGAAAAAACCTTACTTTTTGCAGCGTAAATTTTTAACAAGTATGGTCGTTCTCAAGAGGGGGTAAGAAAAGGCCCCGCAAAGCAGGGCCTAGTGAAAAGAGTCAATTTGATCTACGCTGCTTCTTTGTTCTTGCTACTTTCTTGCAAAGTGAACACTAACTTTCTTAATTTTTAATTGCCCTCTGATTGTGAGGCTCAGCTCTTCGAGGCTTTGACCCTGAGTTGTAAGAGTGAGCTGGTGCTTTCCGTGTCCATGGGCAAGTTGAGTATTTTGACAATGCATTTGTGGTCCACGTCTTCCACCATGGCGAGGCCCTCTTCTGCCGCCATGTCCTGGTCCGGGCCTTGGTCCATGGTGAGAGATTTGCTCACAGAGTTTCACTTGGGCCACTCGGTCCTGATTCTTTAAGGTAAGAACAATCTTCTTAACAGCTCTTTGTTCTAGGCGAGGACGCACTTGAATGAGCTGAGTAAGAGCAATTGTCTCCTGACCATAAACAGAGTAGTTAACTTGTTGTTCCACTGGCTTTGGTGCTTTCTTTTTGAAAACGAGTTTTGCCTCAGCGATATGGGCCATGCCTTTAAAGAAGACCTGAATCTTCTTAACATTCTGACCGATGATGAAAGATGGATTGAGGGGAAAAGTAAGTGTTTGACTTCCCGCTCGGTGACCCATGAATTTTTGAGCATGGCCCACTTGCTGACCATTGATTGTTAGGGCCG
>CALHBL010000383.1 GCA_937930825.1 uncultured Bacteriovoracaceae bacterium | reverse complement strand
ATTAAAAGAAAATCAAGGGGGATACGACTTTATCTATGACAGGGCCGCTATTGTCGCACTGGACCCCCAAACAAGAGCGAGTTACTGCCAAAAGCTAATCTCTCTTAGTAGTGATAATGTCAATATTCTCTTAATTGCTTTTGAATATGACCAAAGTAAAATGAGTGGGCCTCCCTTTAGTGTCCCCCAAAGACAAATCACAGAATTCTTTAGTAAGGAGCATCTAAAAGAAGATTATCGTATTAAACTCTTACATGAAAAGAGTGATCATCCAAAATCCCCTCGCTTCGTCGAAGCTGGAGTGGACTCTTTCAAGCAAAGAACTTATTTGATTCAGTAAGGAGTTACTTAAAGCGAATACTCAGCTCTATTGCTGGGTATAGTGAGCTATAACTATGACTCACCTCGGACTTAGTATTCCCCACCGTTGACTCTGAAATACTTATAGAGTGATAATTCATCGAAATGCCAAAATAGATCATTTTTGTCGCTTTCATCTGCACTCCTATAGCACCCATTAGACTTGAGCCATCGATATCTTCTGTGGCCCCTTGCTTAGTGCGACTACCTTTTGCATAGAAGTTGTAAGTTGCAGATATATAGAAATTCTTAGCTTGATTAAAGAAGAAAATAACCCTTGGACCTAGCTCTAAAAAGGAATTATCTTCGGCCCCGGCCAAGCTTGTGGCCTCAGTTGAGCTCGACGAGTGAGTAATCCCCTGCCCGATAACCCACTGACCACTCTTGCCAAACATAGCGCCGAGAATAAAACTATTTCTCATATTAGAATTTTCAACATTTTCACCACTATCACTATTTGTTGTGGTGTTATGACCAAAGGAGTGTTGCAAGTAGAAACCTGCCCTGAGATTAGGAGAAAGGATAAGAAAGAGAATAAAGAGAAGTCTACACATCTCCCCTATTATATTTGGTCCAACTTATATTTAATAGTTGGCAAGTATTACCCACTAATTTTCAAGGTACTCTAATCCGATTGAAAATAAAGAATGCCTGCAAACTGAGTAAACAGACCGAATGAAGAGATAAGTAGTGTCTTAAATATTTACTCTTCTCTTCTCCATCGCGATTTATTTAGATATTTCTTAGTTGATAAGAAATTAAAAGAATAGGGCTCATTAGAAACCTTCTTAGTTTTTAAAATATTTTTAATTATGCACACAAGAGGAAACTGCACGCTCTCATAAATGATAGGCCAAAGGTAGTTGCAAGAATCGATGCTCTACAAAGGAGACGCTGAAGAGAATAATCGCAATACTCTTAAGCTGCTTTAAATGATGTTAAATTGAGGAAGGAAATGGCTTCAGGGGCAAACTCTGCGATGAGGTTTTCGAACTCAGATTCGGCCACACCATCAACTTGGGCCGCTGCCCAAACTCCAGTAATTTTATTGCAGAATTCATCAAGATCGAGGGCCCCGCTGTGGGTGCACTCACTACATACTTCAATCACTTCACTTCTAAAATAACTAACAGGTCTTTTCATATGCAGTCTCCTTCATTACTTTCTTAGAGCACTAACTTATCGCCAGAAACTACTGAGAACTAAAGAATAAGATCATTTATCTTCATCTAAATACAGTATGTTATATACATAATCTGTTTAAATTACCTAAAATAAATACATGCTTCCACTCAAATTAAAGCCGAATTGGTAGTAATGCCATACGAAGATGAAGGAACTCTATATATGATAATGATTACAACTTCTCTGGCAAGAACTACAGCACTATCGATTGTCTTATTGGCCATCATTTTGCCTAGTCATAGTGCAACAGTGCCAAAGAATTTGCCTAAGGATATGAAGCTAAAATCAGTCTTTATCGAGGAGGCCAAGTTTCAACAGATTGCTGACTCCTATATCTACCCTTCTATGGTTCGGCCCCTAATGGAATCCAAAATACTCTCAGAAGACCAAGGCTTTATTAAGAAGATCATCACTCCCCTTGGCAGTACTGTCAAAAAGAATCAAGTCCTCGCTACAATGAAGAGACTTGATCCCATTTATAAATTTCGTGCTCTCAAACTCATGAGTCCTATTGATGGTGTGGTTAGCAAGGTCTTTATTCGCCAAGGAACTAATGTCGCTAAAGGAGACCCCGTGTTCATTGTGACCAGTCCCCACCAGAGCAGACTTAGTATTGAAGTCTCTGCTAAGGAGAAGGGATTACTCATGCGCGGAGATAAGGGACTCTTCACGTGGAATGGTATAGAAACTCCTGTGAGTATCACCGGGGTTTCTCCGGTGATTGATCCAGCGACAGGAACAGCGACCATTGAACTTGATTTTGTTAAGAAGCCAAAGAGCATCCCCTTAGGAGTCTTGGGTCAGGTTAGCTTTAAAGCTAATAAGAGAAATGGACTCTTAGTCAAGGCCGATGCCATAGTCTATGTCGGCAACAAAACCTATATTCGTATTGTAGATAACAAGGCCAAAGAACCCCATACACAAAAGAGAAGTATCAAGAAAGTAGAAGTCAAAGTTGGCAAGAGCTATGGTCAAAGAATAGAGGTCAGTGCAGGTATCCAAAATAGTGATTGGGTGGTCATTCGCTCTTCTGGTTTTCTCAAAGAAGGCGCAAACGTAGAAGTAAAGAACCCCCCAAAAGTTAAAGAAAGCTACAAAGAAGAAGCCCACTAATGCTCTCAGGACTTTATAAGAACCCATTAAGAGTCTACCTGATCATTGGCGGCCTGGCCTTACTAGGAATGTTCAGCGGGTTAAAACTGCCAATATCTCTCTACCCAAACTCAAACCGCCCCACCATTCACGCCTCCATTAGCTATGGGGCCATGAATAGCAAAGAATTTCTAGAAACATTTGGTAAGAATATTGAAAACCGCTTAAATACCTTAAGCCAAGGTACTATTGCCTTAGAGAAGCTTACCGCCAGATACCGCAGCTCAAGAGCTCAATATAAAATGCAATTCTCTTGGGGCGTTACTCCAAAAGAGGCCAAGAAAGAGGTTGAAACTATTTTAAATGGCCTCAGCGGCACATGGCCGCGGGAAGTGAGAGACTCCCTATCAGTTGGTTTCTGGTCTAAGTCCTCTGGCTTCATTGCTATCAGCTTCTATTCTGAGCAAAGAGATTTAGAAGAGCTCTACAATATTATCGACCCTGCCCTCACCCCCAAACTCTCCAAAGTTGAAGATGCCGAAGACCCAGGTCTCTGGAATCCAACTTCTAAAGAAGTGCAGGTTATTCTCAATAAAGAAGTTATGGCCACCTTAGGTCTCTACCCTAAGCAAATAGAAACTGCCATTAATACGGGATTAAGAGGCTCCTTTGCCGGCTCAATAAAAGTGGGGAGCAGCAGGCTCAATATCCAAATGCCAAGACTATTAGAGGGCCTAGATTCTCTCAACAATCTAAGTTTCAACTCCCCTAAAGGAGATACTATCTTCTTAAGAGAAGTGGCCGAGATTAAAATTCAAGAAGCAAGAGACTCCAATAAGGTCTTTAAAACAAGTGGCACGAAATCACTTATCCTCTTTGCCGGACCAAAGACTGGGGGAAATGTTAAGAAAATGGCCGAGGATATTTTGGCCATAACAGATGAGACACTAAGAGAGCTACCTCAGGATATTAAGTACCGCGTCCTCGTTGATCCTTCAGAGTTCATTAGAGCGAGCGTTCAAAATGTCGTCCACGAAGTTATTCTAGCTGCAGCGCTAGCAGTCCTCATTCTCTTTCTCTTTATCGGGAGTATCAAAAATACTATTACTGCGGCCATAGAGATACCTCTATCAATGGTGCTTGCCTTTATTCTTATGAAGTTAACCGGAATGAATCTTAACTTAATTTCTCTCGGTGGACTCGCCATTGCAGCAGGTATGAATGTCGACGCTTCTGTTGTCACCATGGAGAATATTTTTCGTCATTTTGAAAAGATAAATGGCCCCCTTACCTATGCTCAAAAATGTTCTGTGATCATTAAGGCCGTCAAAGAAGTTGCCCTGCCCATTGTGGCCTCAACCCTATCAACCCTAGTGGTCTTCACTCCACTGGCCTTTACGAGTAATTTAACAAATGCT
>CALHBL010000382.1 GCA_937930825.1 uncultured Bacteriovoracaceae bacterium | reverse complement strand
ATCTTTACTTTTCCAATACTAGCCAAGCCGATCGATGGCGAAATCAAGTACAACAAACCTTTGATAACTTGAAGCAAACCATAAATAGTAACAAGGATCTGAGGGCCAGTCCACAAAAAATGTAAAGATAAGATGAACGAGCCCATACCCAATGCGATTAAGGCATTAAAAATATTCCCTACCTCTTTTTTAGCATGTAAAAACATAAAAAAGCGAACCCACATTTTGGGTTGTAACAAATGAGATAAACCAACTACCGCTAAGTTAATCGCGGTGAATAATTCTATGGATTGGACAATGGTCATTTTTTGATTGCTTTATTGTGTATAAACATTGATTGAATTTTGAATGGTCTTATTTACGAGTATTATACGATAAAGGGCCATTCAAAATTCTAGCATTCAATTATTCAAAATTCTATTCCCCCCTTTGGCATAATTTTCTGTTGATAAAGACTTAGACTAATCGTCGTATAAAATACGTTTTATGTAGGAGACGATTCAAAAAACATACTGAACTGGTTTTAAAATACGTTTTAGAGTTGATTTATAACAAAAAAATATAACAATGAAAAATTTAGTTTTACTATTATTGACTTGTACGATTGCTTGTAGTTCCCTTAATGCGCAAGGCTTAAAAGGAATGTTAGGAAAAGCGAAAGAGGTACTAAAAGAGAAAGGATTATCTCAAGAAGATGCTGGAAATGGTTTGAAACAAGCTTTGGATATTGGTGTTGGCGAAGCGGTAGATTTCCTTTCTGTTGAAGATGGATATTATAAAAGTGCGTATAAAATTTTATTACCTAAAGAAGCTCAAAAAGTAACCAATAAACTGAGTGCGATTCCTGGGTTTAAAAATGCAGAAGATAAAATGGTTGAAAAAATCAACCGAGCTGCAGAAGATGCTGCTCAACTGGCCAAGCCCATATTCCTCTCGGCCATTACTAAGCTGTCTTTTAAAGATGTTGTAAAGATTGTTAAAGGCAATGGAACTGAAGCAACAGACTTTCTAAAGTCAGCAACGACTAAGGACCTAACGAAGGCCTTTAGCCCCAAAATAGCTGATAGCCTCAATAAAGTGAGTGCAACTAAGTACTGGGGAGAAATGGTATCAAAGTATAATCAAATTCCTTTCATAAAGAAGATTAATCCCAACATCAACTCCTATGTGACTAGCTTGGCCATCAAGGGTCTCTTTAGTAAGATTGCTGTTGAAGAGAAGAGTATTAGGGATCATCCCAAAGCCAGAACAACTGAGCTCTTACAGAAAGTATTCTCTAAATCTCGCCCGTAGATCTCTGTACTCTATAAAGATAAGAAGAAGGCAAGAGTCCTTGCCTTCTTTAATTATTGATTAAAATTCTTCTTTGGCTTTCTCTGCCTACCATTCTCACCCCGATTATTACCTTGAGGGTGCTTTGAATTTGAATGGGCCCGATTACCTTGATTATCATCAAACTTTCTCTTAGGTGTCTTCACTCCATGAGTACTTTCTTTGGAGAAGTCTTTAGTCATACCAAAGTAGCGACGAAACATCTTTCTCTTGGCCATATCTGATTGGTGAGTCGCGCGAAACTTATCATCAATCATCAACTTATCGGCACAAGCCAAACACATCCACTCCGCATCAGTTGTAGGCATTCTATGCTTATAATGCTCAACATCGGGATGAATCAAGTTACAATGTTCACAGAAGTTTCGAGTTGTCTGATGCTTCTCGGCCTCTTTCTTGGGCCGGCCCTTTGTTGACTCCCTCTCATTTTCCATTTTCGCTGTTTTAAAGCCAGCACTCATTAATTGTTCTTTTAAACTCTTGGCCATAACTCCACCTTAGAAATTTCACGACTTCTCGATTCGCAGAAGAATCATTATAATAGCAAAAAAGCACTCAAGGGTTAATAAGAAATTATGCGTGAATACACAACTATAAAAGACAGACACCTCGAAGGAGATAAGCCCGTAGAGCTCTTCTACCTCTGCCCGGTAGGAAGTGAAACACCAGAGCACTTCATCATATGTTTCGATGCACAAGAAGCTCACTCCCTCAAAATCTCCCTAGGCCTTGGCACTCAACCCGATCCCAGTAAGGTTCCTCACTACTACCAAAAACTTGATCATGAATTTAATGGCAGACCGATTTTTAAGGTTATTACGCTGGAAGATATTGATGATGGATGGGCCAACCCAGCTTGCTGCGAAAGCGGATGTGACGGCTGCCCGTGGACTCTCAAGAACTTAGGGACAAGCTAATTTCTGATAAGCACCCTCGCCGCTCATCAGATCTGCAATAGATTTTTGATGAATCTTCTTACCCATTTCTTGCATATGATAGTAGTAGACTGTCTGGCCCTCAACGGCCGCAACCTGGAGCACATAGGGGCTTAAAGCCTTATCTAGGCAGTCCCCTTTAGCGAGGTTTGAGCCTGACTTCGAGCTACTAAAATTCTGACATGAGAATAAGAGAAGTAGCAGCATCAAATTTAGAATTTTTCCTATCATTTTAGTATTCTAAAGTTCTAATCTCTTTAAAACAACTTAGGTGATTATTGCCCTTTTTAAAGTTTGTCGTGCAGCGGTACCGCTACTGGAAAGGAACTCAAGAAGCACGCCTAAAGGCGCGTACCTTGAACCTTAATACCATCCGGGTATTCAAGTCTTTAGGTGAGTTTTCAATACTTGAAAACTCAAACAGGAGGACTCTATACCGCTACTGGAAAGGAACTCAAGCAGCACGCCTAAAGGCGCGTACCTTGAACCTTAATACCATCCGGGTATTCAAGTCTTTAGGTGAGTTTTCAATACTTGAAAACTCAAAAATGAATTGAGATTCTTAAAATCTTGCTCTTAAGGATGATTCTTTATAGGCTTAGAGCGATGAAAACTCTTATCTTAACAGAGAAACCAAGTGTCGCTAGAGACTTTGCTTATGCACTAGGTATCCCGGCGACTTCCAAGGCCGATGGCCTTTTTGAAAATGATAAGACCATCATAACATTTGCTATTGGTCATCTGATGGAACTCAAGCGGCCAGATGAATATGACCCCAAGTGGAAGCGTTGGGACTTATCCCTCTTACCCATCCTTCCCAATCGCTTGTCCTATAAACCAAATGAGAAAACAAAGAAGCAATTAAGTATCGTGCTCAAACAACTCAAACGAAGAGATTTAGAGCGCATTGTTCTGGCGACTGACGCAGGAAGGGAGGGTGAACTCATCGGCCGCACCCTCATCAATGAGGTTGGGCCCAAGGCTCCCCTCTTTCGCTTTTGGACTTCTCAGGCCTTAAGCCCTGAAGTTATTAAAGAGAATATGAATCAGCTAAAAGCTCTTAGTGAATACGACCGCCTCTACTATGCAGGCAGATCACGTCAATCGGCAGACTGGTTGATTGGCATGAATATGTCTCGTTTAGCGACCCTTCGCA
>CALHBL010000381.1 GCA_937930825.1 uncultured Bacteriovoracaceae bacterium | reverse complement strand
TACCTCTATAACGGGTTGCGAATAATGCCTAAGGAGGCCTTAGGGCCGATGAAGAAAGAGGCCAAGAAGGTTCGGAAGAAGAATGAAGCGGATGCAGAACTCTCTTATTTACTCTTTGTTGAGTCTCTAAAAACCAAGTGGCAACGTTATGGGCATATTGATATCGGTAAAATATTTATTTTTCCAGATAAGAGATCTTAAATTTATTCCTCGGCCATATCCCCAGCTTCCTTAAGAGAGTGCTTCTTTCCTCCTAGCATATAAGGAAGAAAACCAAATAAATTTACAAAAACAAGTGCTAAGAAATAGAGGTTGAAGAAACTTGCTCCACCCTCAACTTGAACATACGAAAAAAGTCTTTCGAAGACTACATGGCCAACACCTAGACCTGCAGGCGAAATAGGAACTGCAACGAACATAAACCCTATAGGTATTAGTGTAACTATATATTGAAAGGGGATATCGGCCGAATAAAATGGAGAGCTAATAATATAGAATGCTCCAAAATTCATTGTTTGAAGTAAGACAGACAAGAGTAAGCATTTAATTAATACTTTTTTATTTTGTCCAATAATCCAAACACTACTGAGTGTATTGTGGATTCTTTGTCCTAAAATAGGTATGAGCTGTGAAAGTCCAAGAAACTTTCTTTGCAAGGCCATGGGTGCAAAGAGAAAGGAGAGTAGGCAAATAGCTCCAGCAAAGAGGGCCAGGTTAACATGAAGAAGGTATTGCATCTGCGAGGAAATACTAGAGAGTTCACTGTAGAAAATAAGTGAAGAAATACCCATTATACACAAGAGCCCCATAAGACCTAAAATTCGGTCCATAAGAACACTCGTAACCAGGTAGGTCTTACTTATTTTAGGGTCAAGATCTTTTACGTAGAGAAGTTTTATGAAGTCACCTGTTACGGCACCTGGGAGGAATGAATTAAAGAAGAGACCAATCCAGGTGATTCTAACCATGCTTATATAATGAAACTCTTTGTCGGAGTTTAACTTGAGTAGCCACCTCCACCTTAGTCCAGAGATTGCATCTTGCGTGGCAAGAATGAGAATACAGTAGAGCCAATTATAGCTATTTGAAATAGACTGACCAATGAGAGTAAAGTCGAGTTTTCCACTTTTAAATAACCAAGCAATGATGGCCAGTGCAAAGGTGAGCTTAAGAATCAGTTTTATTGCGTTGTGCAAGTATGGCCCCTCGCCAATTGTGAATAATACATAGTGGAGTTATACTCCTAAGAGCACACTTAGTGTTGACGATAAGTATAGAGTAAAAAGGAAGTAAAGAAAATGATGGAAGTATCAGTAATTGGAACCGGCTATGTTGGCTTAGTGAGTGGAACTTGTTTTGCGGAAATCGGACATAATGTAACGTGTATCGATATCGACCCTAAGAAAGTCGCAATGCTGAAAGATGGCAAGTCACCAATTTATGAACCAGGTCTCAATGATCTTTTAGAGCGAAATATAAAATCGGGAAGATTAAATTTCTCCTTAGATTATGATTCATGCGAAAAAGCTGACGTGGTTTTTCTGGCGGTAGGGACTCCTTCTGGTGAAGACGGTAGTGCTGATCTTAGCTACCTTGAGCAAGCAGCAATTAGTGTTGCTGAAAGGTTAAAAGAAAACTCAGTAATCGTCATTAAATCAACTGTACCAGTGGGAACAGGTAAGAGAATTAATGAGATCGTCTCTAGCAAGACTTCTAAGAAGTTCTACCTTGTTAATAACCCTGAATTCTTAAAAGAAGGCTCAGCTATAGAAGACTTCATGAGGCCAGATAGAGTAATTATTGGCTCAGACAGTGAGTTCGCAGCTCATCAAATGGATGAGCTCTATGCACCACTGCTAAGGCAAGGAAACCCTCTCTATCATATGAGTAATCTGTCAGCTGAGATGACAAAGTATGCTGCAAATTGTTTTCTCGCTACCAAGATCTCCTTTATCAATGAAGTTGCAAACCTCTGTGATGAAATGGGGGCAGATATTGAAGAAGTTCGTAAAGGGATATCAAGCGATGTGAGAATTGGAAAACATTTTCTCTATCCAGGTCCTGGATATGGTGGATCATGCTTCCCAAAGGATGTGAAAGCCTTAATTCATACTGCCAAGGAATTTAATTCTGAATTAAAAATAGTCCAAGCCGCTGAAGATGTTAATGAAGTTCAGAAAGTACGCATGTTCAATAAAATTAAGAAATACTATAATGGTGATTTAGTTGGGAAGAAGTTTGCTTTTTGGGGCGTTGCTTTTAAGGCCAATACTGATGATGTTAGAGAGACGGCAGCAATTGCAATGGCACGAGCACTTGTCAGTGAGGGGGCGCAGGTTAATTTCTATGATCCTGTTGCGAGTGAAAACTATCTTCAAGAAATGAAGAGATTTCCAGAATGTAATGATAAGCTTCATTCTTTTTCAGATATGTATGGCGTTGCTAAGGATTGCGACGGACTTGTCACAATGACTGAGTGGAGAGAATTTAGAAATCCTGATTACGAAATGTTGAGTAATGCCTTAAAAGGAAAGGTTGTCTTTGATGCGAGAAACCTCTTCGATACTAAGAAGACTATAGAGTCGGGCTTTGATTACTTTGCTATCGGTAAGCACATTACAAAATGAAAGCAGCTCTCTATCAATTATGCTCAAAATTAGATTATAAAGAGAACTTAAGTGAGATCAGAGTCGCAGCAATGAAGTGCCGTGATGATAAAGTAGAGGCGCTCTTCTTGCCGGAGTGCTTTTACTCGATGACTGATGGCACCGAGGCGACTCCTTATTTAGTTGAGCAAGGTAATGAGCACTTTCATGAAATTAAAAAAATGGCCAAAGATCATAATCTCTTTCTCATAGGAGGATCTGCGGCGACACTAGTGAACGGTACGATCGTTAATAGGGCCTACAATTTTGCTCCCGATGGGAGTGAGTTAGGTCACTACGATAAGGTTCACCTCTTCTCTTGTGATCTTTCTAAAAATGATAAGAAGAAGAAAATTGATGAGTCTGATATCTATACTGCTGGAAGTGAATCAAAGATAATTAAAGTGAAAAATCTCTCTATTGGTCTAGGTATTTGCTTTGATATTCGCTACCCCGAAATGGCAAGAGAGTATGCTGTGCAGGGAGCAAACCTCTTAACTTTCTCTTCTGCCTTTACGATCCCTACGGGCAAAGCCCATTGGCATACACTAGTTCGATCTCGTGCTATTGAGAATCAATGCTTCGTTGTTGCGGCCGCACAAGTCGGTGTCCATAATGAGAGGATAAGAACTTATGGGCATTCATTAGTTGTAGACCCTTGGGGAGAAGTCCTGGTGGATGCTGGCCCTGAAGTAGGCCTTCACTACTTTGACATTGACCTCGCTCTTGTCGATGAAGTGAGAAGTAAAGTAGATATTTTCAAGAAATATAAGCTCCCATAAAGAGAGCTTAATTATTATATTTTTAAAGCTCAATCTAGCTCCAAGATTCTTTATACAAACTCCCATCACTCTATTTGAGTTTTAAAGTATTGAAAACTCGCTAAATGGCTTGTATATCCGAATGGTACTAAGGCTCAAGTTACGCGCCGTTAGGCGTGCTGCTTGAATTCCTTTCCAGTAGCGGTGTATAATTATGATCAAGAAAATTTAATTTCGCATAGTCTTTGGATATCAAATGAATGATTGGAAAGTTAGGCAGCACGTATATCATCAACTTTTTAATGATATAGGCTTTGGAGATGATCTCAAGAATGAAACTATTGAGTATAATAGTGACACTAAAACCATAATAGAAAAAGCCCTAGAGTATCCTAAGGTCCAGAGTGAAGTCCTTTTCTATCCTGGGAAGTCTTATAGTATTGCTGTCATTTATGCTCTCTTGTTAAATAAATACTTTGAAGAGGATGTCTACCAATCACTAAATGATCCAGAGCTTCTTTATGGAAATGATCCTCATTTTGTAACTTATGATAAAGATCCAAGCACTTACGATTCTATTTTAAATGATTTTCCCGTTCACTTTATTGCCGATCCTAGTTTAGGTTGTGATAACTTTCAATTAACACACGAATACTTTCATAAAGAGTTTCTTCTTCATGACGAGACCAAAATATATGCACCTGTTAAATAAGAATGATCTCTTAAGTATTTTCAATAGTAGTATTCTTTACGAGAATGAAAGCTTCTTTATTATAGATCCTTTGTCCCAAGAGTATGACACTCAAGTTCAGTACTCTAGCATTATTGATTATGCCTCTAAGATTGAAGAAGCTTATAATAATGGGCGTACTATAATTGTAAAAAACTTAGAAAACTTTAGTCAAAAAATAGCAGTAGAGTCCCTACAGTATGGCGATTGCGTAGATACACATATGTATTTAGTCCCTCCAAGTGGAAGTGATTCTTTCAAGTTTCATAAAGATAGTTGTGCGGTTACTATTAAAATGATTTATGGAAAGAAAACGTTTGAGTTACGTGATCATAGTGGCAACATAAAGTCTTATAATCTTACCGAAGGCGAGAAACTAGAAATTCCACTCTATACTGATCATAGGGCCATACCTACAGGGGGTTCATGCTTGCTTAGCTTTGGTGACAATGGGGCTCGTTCTTACCCGATAGGATCTTTTTTTGAGAGTTGTAACTTTGATGAGTAGGGGAATTCATTTTATACCAGTCTATTAGCTTAATATAGCCATTACATGACTCCTCGAGACTTTTTACTTCTCGGTAATGTTCAGTGAGGCACTTCCCCAGATAAGAGCACTTCGAACAGAATTGATTTCTAACTATTTTTTCTTTCTCTATTCTTGTCCATGATAAGTAATCTTCAAAAGTTTCTAATTCTAAAAAGAATTCATCATCTTTGTCATCAAACTCTAAAACTGAAAATTTGCCATTGGGTGTAATGTAGACGTGGTCATCAGAAAAAGCATTTCTATTATCACTTATAGTTTTTTCCAGCTGGTTGATATTAGTAAAATTAAAATCTATTGAATCTCTTCGACTTATCCATTCTTTTACAAAGTCTTCATACATTTCATGAGAGATAGGGTGCTGGTTAGCTTGATTCGTAGAGTATGGCTTGATCTCGACACTTTCAATGGTTTTGATTGTGTTAAGAGTGGCTATCATTTGATCAACATCCATTTCAAGTATCTTTTCCGTTGCTAAGATTAAGATAGACACTTTCTTTGGACTAAAAATTAAATTTTGAATAACTTTTTCATGATCTTGACGTGCTTCAAAGTCAAAACTTACGGAGAGGTCTGTATGCTCAGTAAAGAAGTATGGTGTCATCACGGAGAAGTTTGTAATGATATTTATAGTAGGGTCTCCATGATCTTGTAAGATATGATCCAGTTTGTTGAGGTAGTCTTCACCAAGAAGGGCGATCTCACCTCCATAGAGATCGACATGTTCGATTTGTATATCATGTGAGCTTATTTCAAGAAGTCTAAGTTTTAAAATTTCTAGGTCTAATTTCTTAGGGTCAGAGAGCTGTTTAGGGCTCAGGTAGCAAAAGTCACATCTGAAGTTACATTGATAGAGAGGGTTTAAAGAAAGAGTTATGGAGGGTTTTATATTATTGTTAATCAAGAGAACCTACTTTTGTTATTTACGGCACTCTAATAGTAAAAGAAATAACTAATTATTGCATTGATAATACTTATATAGTCCTCCAGTTTGAGTTTTCAAGCATTGAAAACTCACTTAAAGACTTGTATACCCGAATGGTACCAAGATTCAAGCTACGCGCCTTTAGGCGCGCTGCTTGAGTTCCCTTCCAGTAGCGGTATATAGTCCTCCAGTTTGAGTTTCAAGCATTGAAAACTCACCTAAGGACTTGAATACCCGTATCTTGCATAGTCCTTTGGTTTGAATTTTCAAGTATTGATACGCAGTGCACTTTCTAGGGAAGTTAGATAATCTAAAGAACGGTTTAAATCTTGTTTTTAACGTGCTAAGTTATAGCCAGTTTATATTCAACAAAGTTAACTATTATTTTACGGCAGTACTGCCAAGGATTAGAATAATGCGTCTAGCTGCAGATCTTGTAGTTTATCTTAAAACATCAGATACATGCAATTTGAATTGTGCCCATTGTTTTACAAGTGGAAGCAAAGGTTTAAAAATCTTCTTTAATCCCACTAAGTCTATCGCCTTTTTTAAGGATCTCAAAGAACAAGCCCCTCATGTTAGAAGTGTTAAGTTTCTCTTTCATGGTGGAGAGCCACTTTTAGCGCCCATAGAAGACCTCTACAAATTTCATGATGAAGTTAAAAATATATTCGAGAGAACAACTTTTGGAATGCAAACGAATTTAGTTTTTCCGATGACACAAAGTATTCGTGATTTTTTAAAATATGCTCTCTATCACGATGGATTTGGAACGTCATGGGACTATGATATACGCTTTGGTTCCACCGCCTTAGATGAAAATCAAAGAAAAGTTATTGCGAAGAAGCATATTAGTATGTGGGAAAAAAATGTAAGAACTTTAATCGGCGAAGATAAACACTACTTAACAATGATCGTTTGTATAACTAAGAAACTTATTCAAGAGAAAGAGCCTATTGAAATAGTTAATTACGCTCATGAATTAGGCTTTAAGCATATACTCTTTGAGAGAATAACCTCTGATGGCCATGCAAAAGAAAATAGTGACATTATTCCAAGTAATCGAGAGCAAGATGAATGGATTTATAAAATGTTTAGCCAAGCGATAGAGTTTAAAACCTATGATTATATTGGGAATATGCTCTTGAGTGAAATCGTAGAGGGGTACTTAAATAGTAATCATGTTGGAAATCGATGCCGAGGCTGTGAAGAAAAACTTATTACAATCAATGCTTCTGGAAGTATCTCTGGCTGTCCAAATACAGCAACTGAGAAACCATGGGGGCATATTGCAAAGTCGTTCAAGGATAACTTTGATTCAGCTCTGCGCTTAGAGAGAATTAACTGTGAAAAGTTAGAGAGAAATCCAATCTGTTTTACATGTGATGCTTTTCAATATTGCAATAGTGATTGTTATCAACTTGCTTGGGATGAAGGTGATACTTATTGTCCAGCTCCCAAGAAAATATGGGCTAAATTAATTCAAGAAGACGATAGACCCACGTACAAGAAATTATTACTTTAGGAGTTCAATCATTACAGACTCAAGGCAGATAGACCTCATTATTAAACCAACCGAAGCATGTAATTTCTCATGTACTTTCTGTAGCTCATCACAGCTTGTTAATGATAAGACTGACCGACTTCCGCTCAAAACTATCTTTGATTTTTTAAAACGGTTTCCTAATACGAATACTATTATTGTAAATGGGGGAGACCCTACAATGATGCCAGTTGACTATTATTGGCAAATCATTAAATACCTTGAAGATAACGATTTAGGCGCTGATATTTCTATTACGACCAACCTTTGGAAGTTCTGGAAAGAATGGCAAAAGGACGATAAGAAAGAAAAAGCATGGACAAAGTTATTTAGAAACCCAAGAGTCAATGTCACAACCTCATTCCAGTATGGAGA
>CALHBL010000380.1 GCA_937930825.1 uncultured Bacteriovoracaceae bacterium | reverse complement strand
TCCGAAGATAAGTGGTCCCTCTATGCAAAGATGGCCTCTACGTTAGTTTCTTCAGGAAAGCATGAAGCGCTTAAAGATAAGTTAGAAGATAATGGAGTCTTGAAAGGTGAAAGAATCAATGCCAGCAAGCTTAAGATTACAGGGACAAAGTCTCAGCAGTATCTTCAGCGCTTAATCGCAAATAATATGCAATTGGTTGACTCTGCAATGCCTTTCTATGAATACTTGGATCAGTATCTCTCAATTGGGATGGCCAGTGCTCTCAATTTAAAACTGGGCGCAGAGCTTATTGCTATGAATGAAAATAGCAGTGGCGATAGGCTACTAGGCTTGGCCCTTGATGGGTCAAGTTACTTAAATGGAGATAGTGAAAGAGCGATTGGGTTACCCAGTAGTGATAATGAAGAAGTGCCACTAAGTGACAGAAGCGCGTCAGATGAATTTGTTAAAGAGAGTGTTGCTAGCTTCTTTGACTTAGTTGGAAAGTCAGGGCCAAGGGCAATTCTTACTGTAAAGCAAGCTCTGGAGAATACGGAAGGAAGTTCACAAGAAGATCTCGATCGAGAAATTGCGAGAATTTATGCTGATGGTTATTTAAGTCCATTGGAGCAAGCTAGATTTTTAAATGCTGTTACCCCTAGAGAAACCGAGGGAGTCAGAACTCCAAAATTTACTTCAAAGCTCTATGGAGAAGATATAGATTTTAATTTAAAGAGTCCGCTTGAGCGAGACCTCTTTAATACGTATGCCGACTCAGTAGAGAAAATGAGTAAGGTCTCAGTGGTCAGTGTAGAGCATAGTCACTTCAGTACGGCAAAGAATATTGTTGAAGGGGCAATGGTATTAGGAGCAAAGAATAATGAGTCTCAAGTCATTGCTATGCAATCAATCGCCCAAGGTTTTCTAGGACAGAGCTATGCAGAGCTAGCTTTAACGATCAAGAATATCATTAACAAGAGTAATAGCTTTCAAAAGGGATTTGGCATTACTACGGCCAATAACTTAAATCCTGCCAGTCTCTTATATACCCTAGATCTAGAGTGCGATGGAGACTCATGGTGCTTTGCCGGCAGTTTAGTTGCAGACGCCGTTAGCGTTGGTATTGCGCTCAAGGGTGTGATCACCGGGGCCTTATTAGCTGCTGAAGGCGGAGCTGGATTAGCTGGTTCTCTCGTTCTTATTCCAGCATCGGGCGGAATATCACTGGCCGGGGCAGCGCCGGCAGCAGCAGCAGTCGGTCTTGGTGTGGGGGCAGTTGCTTATAATATTAAGGTTGCAAGTAATACGCTAAATAGCTTGAAGGGTAAGTACTTAAGTACTCAGAATTCGGAAAAGCTTACTAAGACAAGCGAGTTCACTAAAGTTGTCAATGAAATAGGCATAAAGACGGTAGATGAAATAAGGAATACAGCAAAATTTCTCAAGGACTTAACTAAGAATAAGTACTATAAAAGCCAAAAAATTAAGGATCTTCTTAATAAAGCAGGTGCTAAGAACCTGAAAGAATATTCAAGAACAATTGAAGCTTTAAAGAAAGAAGGCCATAGGATTTCTCCTGATGCTAATGAGTTTATTGCTGGTCAAGTACTCAATAGTAAATCAATCCTTAAAGGTGAGAGCTTTGTCAAGGATGATTTGATAAGGATAGGGAAGCGCTATGATGAATTATCTTTAAAAATGAACAAAGTTACTCCTATTAAAGTAGACTCTAAAGTCTGGAGAGCAGTGCAAAAGAATATTAGAAATTCAGATGGAGCTATTGTGGCCGTAAATCACAATCGAAATGTTTTTGACTTTCACCCTGGAGTTGCCCCCGGAAACGGGCGCTACTCAGCGCCAGGAGATTCAGCTCTCTATACTTCACTTGGGATGAGAGAAAGGGCAAGGAGGACTGTTATGGCGGAGCTTGGGGATTCGGCCAATCAAGAATTAGTGTTTACTTCTAAGCATTATAAGCTAGATAAGGTCTTGGATTTGACTGACTTAAGTACGAGAAAGAGTTTAGATCTAGATATATTAACCATTACAAAAGATAGTGTGAAAATAAATGATGCTTACGAAGTAACCCACCAGATCGGAAATATTGCTATAAAAAAGGGATTTAAAGCTATAAAGGTCCCTTCTGCAGCAGATAAGGGTGGTACTAATTTAATTATTCTTAGGGACTAATATGGAAGAAAAGTTATTAACTATACTTAAAAAAAATGATGACAGTGATTTTAAAGAATTTTGTCTTTTTGCAAAAAATGGTTTACTTGAAAAGAAAATAATTCGTGATCTTGCTGATAATTATGAGACTACTCTAAGCTACAAATACCTGAAGAAATTATCATGGCTCTACTTCGTAGAGCTTCAGGGGAGACACTTTGGAGAGGAGGTTCATTTTGAAGTTTCAAGCTTTTCTGAATCTTTTCAAGAGTACCTCTACAGCTGGGACAGGCTAGGAAGAAAAGGAATTCCCCAAGATAAATGGGCAGACTTTATTGAGGAAGGAATTGAGCTACTCAAAGTGCTTATAGACGAAAATAAACTTGAAGAATTTAGAGAAGATCACCGCTATCAAGATTTTATGAAACGTTTTATTCAAAGGCATGAAGACTTAAGATTAAGTGGAGAATACCCAGACTTAAATGAACTGATGGATGATTAGTTACTATCTTCAATAGAACGCACTAATGCATGATGGTATCTAAGTGTTAATATTAGAAAAGCTAGAATTGGACTAAATCATTAAGGTGATACTAAAGATCGCTTGCCTGATCTATTTAGGCCATTTAATACTTCCTGAATATATTAGATCAAAGAGCCCGGTCTTTCCCGTTAATATGACATTCTATGCCCTTGTTCTCTAGGGTTGAATCAATGCCTCGCATGAATACAATTGCTATATATTGAACTATTTTTATCTGTGTTCTTTGGGAGATTGAGAGATGACAGGAAATCAAAAAATTGGAATTATGGCGCCTATAATTCCGCAGATAAAAAAGGGTGCTCTTAGGGTTGAGGGTAGCGATTGGAGCATTCTCTACTACGAGGAATTTGCTGACACCATCGAATCATCTCTTGCCGTTTTGGCCGATGAACTTAAGGCCCACTGTGAAGCTGATCATAAGCCGCACCGGGTGCAAATTGTCGTGCGGGGGATTCCGCTGCTCTTTGGCATTTTTGGGCCTGATAAAATCATAAAAACCTACTCGCCGCGACTTGGGCGGGAGCTTTTCTTATTGGAGCAGATTGAGCAAAATAGTGATGAGCTTGTTTGCCAAAGCCTTATTGAAAGTGAAGCCTATCAATTCTTTAAAGACTACTGTGAAAGTGTTGCAGGTCTTGCTCTTTACACTTTTCCTTCTCAGCATGAGCTGGTCACTTCTCGTTATAAGCTAGCTGACTTGATGGGGGATAAATTCTACCGTGAGGTGGAAGATGCCATCGAAGATAAAGTAGGCTCCCTTGTTACCTATATCAATGCCTATGAGCCCAGCCTCTTTGAGAAGTTCTCGGACTTTGGCCTTGATCTGACCGCGCGCTTTGCGCTTCTAAGAGTTCACCTTTTAAAATTCTTAGCGATCCTGCCCAGTTTGGATCACGATACTGAAGGCACCGAAGTTAAGAGAATTCTCATTGAAACTTTTCGCCGCTTAATTAGCGATAGTGTTAAGGCCAAGCTTCTGAGAAAGAAAGGCCAAGAAGCGCCTTTGCCCGCTTGGATCGTGATTTGCCTTCAATTTGGTCTGTGGCTCTTTAAGTTATTGCCTGCGGGCTTCCTTGCCAATTGCGTGCGCTCAAGTGTGCGCATCATGGCCAAGCGTTTTATTGCGGGTGAGAATATTGAATCGGTGGAGCACTCTCTTAAGGGTCTCTTTAATACTCAGCGGGACGTAACTCTAGATCAATTGGGCGAGCTGGTTGTTAGTGAAAAAGAAGCAGATCACTACTGCCAAGAAGTGATTAACCTCATCAGTGGCTTCGGGCTTCACGTTAGAAAAGGGGAGAAGAATAAGGCCGGCATCAATAGGGCCCATGTTTCTATTAAAGTCTCCGCTCTTTGTTCGGACTTTAAGCCCCATGCCCCTGAGTATACTTATGAATTGGTGGCCCCGCGCTTAAAGAAGATTCTTCTTAAGGCCCGCGAATTTGATGTCTTTATTAATATCGATGCTGAACACTACGACTACCGGGACATTGTCTTCTTCTGCTACTCAAAAGTTCTTCTTGAAACCGAAGAGTTAGCCGATTATCAGCAAACGGGAATTGTGCTGCAAGCTTACCTAAGAGATGGCTGCGCTCACCTTGATGATATTATAGAACTTGCTCGTAAGCGTGGTCTCATGATGCCGATAAGAATTGTTAAAGGTGCTTATTGGGATGCGGAAACTGTTGAGGCCGATGCCCATAATTTTGATGCTCCTGAATTTCTTAACAAAGAAGAGACGGATTTAAATTTTAGGCAATTGATTGTACGTATAATGGAGAATTGCCCCCATGTTCAGCTGTGCTTGGCCTCTCATAATTTTGCCGATCACTGCTTTGCTGAAGTTGTTAGAGAAAAGCGCTTTAGTGATATTCCAGAAATTGAGCACCAGTGCTTACATATGACTTACGAGGCCCTCTCGGTAGGACTGGCCCAGATGGGATGGCCCACGCGAAACTATGTTCCGGTAGGGAGCCTCTTAGTGGGCATGGCCTATCTGGTTCGCCGGATAATGGAGAATAGCTCGCAAGTGGGGGTTCTGACCATCATGCGCTCCCATAAGAAATCTGGCCGCCTTGAAGGGCCGATGATTGTGCATCAGAAGAAGAAAGATGATTGGCAGCTGCAATATGATTTAACAGTTTCGCACCTGACTTCTGAATTCTTTAATATCACTCCAGTTAGGCTCTATGTAAAAAAGCAGTGGGATGTGGTTAATGATGCTTATAAAGATTTTTTAAAGAATGGACTTGGGAAAACTTATTCTTCTGAACATGCAACAGAGGGTGAGCTTCATCAGATACTCTCTAGTAGTGACTCATCTATTTTAGTGGGTGAAATTAAATTCGCTACTGTCGAAGAAACTCTAAGGGCCATTGATACGGTTGAAAAATCTTATGAAGAGGGAAGCTGGTCAAAGATGTTCTGGCTTACTCGCTGCTCAATTCTTTTGAAGGCCGCAGATATCATGCTGGATCGAAGAAATGAATTGAGCGCTCTTATAAGTTATGAAGCTGGTAAATCTATTATTGAGGCCTACGGCGATGTTGATGAGGCCATTGATTTTCTAACTTACTACGCTCGTGAAGAGAGAAAGATTACGGTTCACTCCAATAAAATGGTGAGCCGCGGGCCGATTGCGGCCATTACGCCTTGGAATTTTCCCCTGGCCATTCCCACTGGGATGGTGGCCGGGCCCCTCGTTGCGGGCAATCCTGTTATTCTCAAGGCCGCTGAGCAAACGCCACTCATTGCTAGTGAGCTCATTGATATTTTCTATGAAGCTGGAGTACCTAAGGACGCTCTTATCTATCTTCCCGGACTTGGTGAAGAAGTGGGGCAGACCCTTGTTGAAAGTGATAAGATTGCCGGCTACGTCTTTACAGGATCAAAGGGCGTGGGCCAGATGATCAGTCATAAAGTCGCTACGCGCTTCTATGAGAATAAGCTCTATAAAATGAAATTTCCGGTTAAGGCCGTGACAGAACTTGGCGGTAAGAATGCTATTATTATTACGGCCAATGCAGAACTTGATGAGACCGTTGCTGGCATTCTCTATTCGGCCTTCGCTCACGCTGGCCAGAAGTGCTCGGCCGCCTCGCGGATCATTGTTGATGAGTCGGTAAAGAAGCGTTTGATTGAGCGCTTGCGTGAAGCTGTTCATGATATTGAAGTGTCTGAAGCTTTTAAGTTCAGCTGCTCTTTAAATCCAGTGATCAGTTTAGAAGATCGGGATCGCCTGCGCTCGCAAATTGCTGAGGCCAGTACGGAAGCTTTCAATAATGGCGGCAGAATTATTATTGACCGCTCTCAAGATGATCTTCCCGGTCTTTGTGTGGGGCCTGCGGTTATTGAAGTGCCTAAGAAGCTTGCTATGGATAAGAATAGCTTTGCTACTAAAGAGCTCTTTGGGCCTGTGGTGCATATTGTAGGTTTTACTGGACTTGATGAAGCATTAGAGATTTATCATGCTCCTGACTACGCTCTTACGGGCGGGGTGTTCAGTCAGTCCCAAGATGATATTGATTACCTCACCAGTAAAATGGAGAGTGGAAATATCTATGTGAATAGATCAATTACCGGAGCAAGAGTGGGGATTGAGCCCTTTGGCGGCTTTAAGCTCTCGGGCACTGGCCCTAAGGCCGGTGGTAAGGTTTATATTCCGGCCTTTCATATTCACCGCAGAAAAATTAATCCCTCGAAAGTTATTTGTGAAGAGGGTATTCACTCAACTGTAGAGCTTAGCGGGCGCAGTGGGCTTGGTGCCCAGATGCGGGTGGAGAGAATAGGGCTCGCCTTAGAGAGTGTTATTTATCACTTTGAAATGTTCTTTAAAGGAATTAGAGGGCCAGAGAAGAAGTTAGTTTTCAAGTTTAATAAGTGGATCACTAAGAATGCTTTTGAGTATATGACTAAAGAGCATCAGAATAGGAAGATTCCCGGCCAGCTCAGTTTTAGTAACTTCGAGATGCAAGGTGAGCATGCCCTTTGCATTGCCGGCAGTGAAGTGCCAAGGGCCGATGTCTTCTTGCAGGTGAGCGCTGCCCTTTTAATGGGTACCGGCGTGACCGTTCTTTGCCGTAACGAGGCCAGCTATAAGTGGTGGTGCGGGGTTCTTAATTACTTTCATAATGCCGGCGTCTCTAAGGAAAACTTCAATGTGAGCTTTCCTACAAAGACGGCCTTTGATCAAGCGCTCAAACATCCCCTTGTTAATTTCTATATCATTGATGGGGATGAAGCTTGGGTAAAAGAAGTCAATGGGATCATCTTTGATGAGAATTACAGTGAAAGAAGAATTAGACAGATTTTAACAGGCTTTGATTCTTTCAATCCAACTGATTTTAAGAGGCTCTGTGGAAATTTTATTTGGGTGCGATCCTTTGCGGTCAATACCATGAGGCATGGGGCGCCCCTCGATCTTGATCTCAATGTGGAGGTTTAAGTGAATCTTCTTTGCTTAGGTGCTGGCAATATGGCCAGTGCTCTTCTTGGGCCCATTGTTTCGGACTTTCAAAGCTTTTATGTCTACTCCCCAGGTAAGAGCGCAGCTGTCTTTGCCCAGAAGTTTGGCGCGGAAGTTCTGGAAGATCTAGAAAGCTTAGAGTCTGATCTCGATATTCTCGTCTTAGCATTCAAGCCCCAAGTCTTTGACGAGGCGGTGGATAGCTTCTTGGCCCGAAATTCTTCTTCGCTTAAGAATACCTTAATTGTTAGCATGTTGGCCGGTACGGCAATTGATACTATTTCTCGTAAATTTCAAAGTGGTAATATCGTTCGCATTATGCCCAATACCCCTTCAATGGTTGGTCATGGAGTTACCCTCTTGCTGGCCAAGTCAGAGGCCAAAGACTCTGGGGTTGAGAAGTTTAAAGAGATTCTAAGTAAGACGGGAAAAGTTCTCAAGGCCTCTACTGAGGATCAATTCGATCAGTGGACGGCGACTACCGGTTCAGGCCCGGCCTATCTCTTTGAGATCGCCAGAATTTTACAGAATATTCTTATCGGGCAAGATATGCGGCCTGAGGATGCTCGTATCGCCATTGAAGAGCTCTTTTTAGGATCATCTCTTATGATGAAAGAGAGTGACCTGGCCCTTGAAGATTTGCGGGCCAATGTCACTTCTAAGAAGGGCGTTACTTATGAGGCCTTGGAGGTCTTTAAAAAGAAGAACATTGAGGCTATTATCTCAAGTGCTATAGAGGCTAATATCGCTCGCTCAACTGAACTTAAGAATGCAGTTAGAAAATAAAAGGAAATATCCATGAAGGCCGTACTCGACATGATCCCAGAAGACTTTAAACAAACCGCCTTTGTGCGCTTATTCGGCCTGACTAAAGTTCCTCTCATCTGGTTTATTCGTCCAACGGTTATTGAGTTAGGGGATGAAAAGAGTGTGATCAAAGTTCCCTTTAAGAGAAAGAATAAGAATCACCTGGGCTCTCTCTACTTTGGAACCCTATGCACGGCCGCTGATGTGGCCGGGGGCCTTACGGCCATGAAGCATATTAATGATTCTAAGAAGAAAGTATCTTTGGCCTTTAAAGACTTTAGTGCTGAGTTTCACAAAAGAGCAGAAGGGGATACTTACTTCACTAATACCCAAGGTAGAGAAATTAAGGCCTTTGTTGAAGAAGTGATTAAGAGCGGTGAGAGAATGAATATGCCCGTTAATGTTGTTGCGACCACTCCTTCAAAGTTTGGTGATGAAGCTGTTGCCACTTTTACCCTGACGCTCTCTCTTAAGTGCCGGTCTTAGCTTTAAATTTAAGCAGGATTTTTTGAATCTATAAATACAGTCTCGATAGAGAACTTCTCTTGCAGGTGCTTTTGTAATCTTTGAATGCCAAATTTCTCAGTGGCGTGATGACCGCCGGCCATCATATGGATGCCCGACTCTTGGGCCTCATGCCAATCATGTTCAGACATTTCTCCCGTTAGGTAGCAATCAGTTTTGGTGGGTACGCAGTGAATCCAGTCACCGTTAGCCCCGCCAGTTATAATGCCCAGGGATTTAACCACTTGCTCTGGGTTAGGGCTTGAAAGAAGGACCCTATGATCGAGTATAGTTTCTAACTTTGCGCTGAGCTCTCTTGCTTTCATTGGCCTTGGCAGAAGTCCTCTTCGGCCGGTGGGCGCGCCCTTGTGATCACCAAAGGCACAAAGCTCTTTCATCTCAAGAAGCTCAGCAATGGCCTGGGCATTGCCGACAACTTCATGAGCATCAAGGGGAAGGTGGTAGCCCAGCAGGTTGATGTCATTCTTAATTAAGGGGATGGCCCTGGCGCCAAAGGGCCCCGTGAGAGTTCTGACACCATGAAATTTCCAGAAGAGTCCATGATGGACGATGAGAGCGTCGGCCTTTTCTTCAACCGCTCTTTGGACAGAGAGCTTAGTGGCCGAAACGCTAAAGGCAATTTTCCTAATATCTTCTGCGCCTTCCACTTGCAGGCCATTGGGCCCATAGTCTGTGAAGTTCTTAATAACAAGGAAGTCGTTTAGGTAGTTTACTAGCTCATCTCTTTTCATTTCTTGGTGCCTTACCCCAGCTAATCAAATAGTGACGGGGGAGTTATATCTTCTTTCTTAGTGAAAAGTTCACTCTTATTGAGAGTTTCCTTAAGTCTTGTGACTGTCAAGTGAAGTTCTTCATTATGGGGGGCCAGAGTTAAGGCCATGCCAAATTCTTTAAGCGCTAGTTTATAATTCCTAAGATTCATCTGCGCTCTACCTGCATTGATATAGGGATATTCTCGGTTCTGATAATTTCTTGAGTTCTTGGCCAGTTCAAACCACTTAAGAGATTCCTTCGTTTCTCCTTCACTGAGAAGGTAGCTTCCTAGGTCATTATAAGGAGCTCCGTAAGCGGGGTCAGTCTTGATTGCTTTGAGGCAGAATTTCTTGGCCACTTCAAAATTCTTTTCAAGGGAGTAACTCCAGCCGATTAAATTATAGGCTTCCGCACTTTCTTGAAAGTTTAAAGCTCTAAAGAAACTCTGGCGGGCCATATCGTATTCTTTGGCCGCGATCCAAGCGTGACCCTTTTGAATCAGCTGATCGTACTTCTTTTCTCGCTGGGTTTGAATGCTTCTCACAGGAGCATCGGAGTCTTCGGTAAAATCAAAAATGGAATCACTCGTTACTCGATAAGCAGGGACGCCCTCATCCGTCGCAATAGTATCCATCAGGCTGACTCGAGGTGGATCAACTTGCAGATCCGTTTTCTCATTGATGATGAGGTGCAGGCGCCTGGCATGGAGGAAGAGAAAGTTTAAGGTCTCAGAGAGTTCATCGCAGAGGAGCTCTTCTTCTATAAGATTCAAAATGAGTATAGACTCAAAGAGCTTAAAGCTTTGCTTAGTGAAGTCCCGGGCCTGAGTTAGGCCCATGGTTTCAACCACAACGGAGGGGTCTTTATCGAGACCCCTTTTTACCCAACTCTTATTGATGAGCAGCTTTGCTTGGTAGCAGAAAGTTGAAGACCAAGTGCGGATTGAGTTAATTTGGGAAATTTCACTTAACTCAAGCAAGGCATAGAAGAGCCGCTGGTAGTAAGTATGGCACGCGTGAAGCTCACTTAGAGCAAGATGAGTGATCCCTTCGTGGGTGTCGTTCTTAAAATCCATTTTTAAACCTCATGTTTATATTAGATGGTGCTGGCCTTGATAGAGGCGGCCAAAGAGCTCAAACTTCCTTAGAGCTTAGTAACTATCATACTCAAAATTAACGCAATGATAAGGGCCAGTTGGCCTTTTAGAAGAGGCTCTGCGTCATGAAGGGGTACTGCTGCTACTCTTCTTGGCCCAGGCCGTCTTTGATTCTTCATAATCCTCCTTAAAGAAAATCGCTAGTTCCACTCTTCTAAGTTATTAAAAGAGCAAAGCTCATGCCATGACCTCGTATGGGATTACAGTAGTTTAAGACATTTTTAATGCTTCTTGGCAAAAAGACCCTATGGCCAAAGTGCTGAGAGTGGTCACTTTAGCTGGCGCAACTTAGAAGATGAGGGAGATTATTTAATGAGGGATGGCGACTTCATTTTGAAATTCAAATCCTACAGAAAAGACCTCTTCTAGATTGAGTTTCGCCTTACTAAATAAACTCTTATGTTTAAAAGAGGCCGTAACATTTTGATACCTATTAGAGAGATAGTTCATATTGATTATTATTATTTCTGCTTCTAGATTTATTTGATTAATAGTGGCCTTAGAGAGGTATATGCAAATCCCTCCTTCTGAAATATTTAAGACTGAAGCGACACCCTTTCTA